>NZ_NEII01000010.1:0-287576 GCF_002112685.1 Pseudomonas sp. R15(2017) | reverse complement strand
CTCACTGAGCGCCGGTAAACCCGTGAAATTTCCGCTCAATGCGGCGTTTGTACTGCAGTATTTTGAGGCCCGTCGCGGTGAACGGTTGAGTATCCGCTATCACATCGTTCGGTTTGAATCGGGCAAGACCAGTTATTCGAATCCAAAAGTATTTACGATCGGAACCTCACAGCAACAGCGACTGGCCCCGGCCGAGTTCAAGGAAGCAAAAGGTGATCAATTGAATCCTGATCACGTAACGGCTGGTGCAACAATCATCATCAACGCCTCCGCTGGACTGAAGGCAGACGACGAAGTCATCGTTACCGTGACGGGAAAATCTCCTACCACCCTTCCTGCGTACCCGGTCAAGCCCACAGAGGCGGACAAAGAGCTGTCGTCGATCAAAGTGCCTCACAGCGTGATCCTTGCTGAAGATGGCAACACTATCGAGCTGACTTATACCGTCAAACGCAAGGCAGGTGGTACCGATGACCCTTCAGTCCCGGCGGTATACGACGTAAGCAATGTGATCGGAGCGGGCAAACTGAAGGTCATGGGTGCCCGCCACAACCGCAGCGTGTATTGGGCTTCGCGAGCCAGCCGCTGGCTGATGGCATTTGATGCCACGACCGACAAACCGATCCTGGCCGAGTGGAAATACGCCAATAGCAGCACCTGGACCAAGGGCCAGAACTGGCTCGATACCTCCCCACAGGAACCTCTTCAGGTACGTACTCTCGACGACCACTTCACGATTAGTGAAGCGAACATCTACGGCAATGGCAGCGAAAGCACCGTCACCGGCCAGGCAGCGTTCGTCGCGCTTCGAGACAAGAACAATATGGCGGGTTGGGGTTTGCCTGCCAATGGCAGTACCATCCCGCCCACTATCATCACCATGAACGACATTGTGGAAGTGAGCTGCACACGCAGTACCTATGCAGCCCGACGCAGCAACAACACCACCATCGCCTGGAGCAACACCGCAGGTGAGGGCAGTGACATGAGTACAGTCAATCCAACGGGCTTCACCCAGGTTGTCGGCAATACCACTGCTTTCGCGGGGATCAAGGGTGATGGAACCGTCCATGCCTGGGGCACAATAGTTAACGGAGGAACGACAAGTGCCGAGGTCAAGGCCATTACCAATGCTGTCGAGGTAACCCCTGCCGGATATGCCTTTGCAGTACGACTGGCTACAGGCCACGTCAAGGCCTGGGGCGTGGCCGCCCATGGCGGAACCGTGACTCCACCGATAGATACGCTCGACGATATCGACGAGCTTCTCGGCAGTTTATATGCCTTCGCGGCGAGAAGAACAAACGGCACGGTAGTCGCCTGGGGCCACGCAACCTATGGTGGCGCGGTACCGGCCACCATTGCCGGCCTGACCAATATCACGCAACTTGCCTGTGCCAATCACTATTCATTCTGTGCCCTGCTCGACACCAAACAGGTCGTCGCCTGGGGCCCTGCTGCGCAAGGGGGGACAGTTCCCACGCTGATAGCCTCCCTGACGGATATCTTTTCAGTCGTCGGAACCTGGGCCGCCTTCGCAGCGCTGCGAGAAAACGGTCATGTGGTTGCATGGCCCGAAACCAATGCTGCCGGTATCGTGCCCGCCGCCATCGCGGCCCGGGATGATGTTGTTCAGATCGCGGGCACATCCGACGCATTTGCCGTGCTGTACAAGGATGGAACGGTGGCGGCATGGGGTAATGCAACGGTGGGCGGGAATACAGCTCCGGTCGCGGCGCAATTGACCGACGTCGTAGCGATCTACGCCAATACCCATGGTTTCACAGCGCTAACCGCCGACGGTCGAGTCGTGACCTGGGGGCAAGCCGCAGGAGGTGGAGACAGCAGTACCGTACAGCCTCCACTCAACGGGACGGTGTCCTATCTCGCAACCCCGGCTTCACGTGGACAAGCGCTCATGGCCAGCCGTTTGAGCCAGTCAAAAACGTCGGTCTGAACCCGCCCCCCCGGTCTGGTCGAGCGGCGCTCTGTCGAGAGTGCCGCTCAATACTCACCACACAAGGAAAATCGGGGGATGGAAAGTGACCCTGTTTAATTGCCTGCTCCCATCAGGGAAACCCACGCGCCCTTTCAACCGGGCGGGCGGATTTGGTAGTTCTACCTGCTGAGGATGCATTTGTTGAAGAGTGTTGAAGTTTATATCCGCAAAGCCACGCCACCTTGCGCCTTTGCCTACGCATCCGCCAGAATCCGCCGGCTTGTGCGCCTTGGGGGCGGGTTCTATTGTTTGGCGGTCGCTGAAAAACAGCGATCGGGTTTAGCAGCCCGGTTAACTTCAAGGCACGTTGGTGTCGCCAGTGTTTGTTATGGCGGCTGACGTGGGGCACTTCGGTGCGCCGGGATCCTTGAGCCTGGTCTGCTAACCCGCGTTCAGCCGCCACCCTCTTCGTTTAGCAGCGATGGATGACGGCTCCATATCTCAAGGAGCTTCACAATGATCAAACCAACGCCAAACCCGCCCGAAGTCGATTCGACTTCCCCCTACGAAACCCTCGATTCCAAAAAATTTCACGAAGCCGCCGAGCGTGCGCTCGACCATTACCTCAATCCCCTCCTCCCCCGAAAACCGCTGCTCAAACCCAACACCCGCTACCTCATCGCGCCCGGTATCGACAGCGAAGAGTTGCTGGCAGACGCCTGTGAAACCCTGACCTCGGCCAAGACCATGGCCAATGACTTCGCCGGGCTGGTGGACGGGTCGCAGCGGCATGTGCTGTTGGGGATTGCGCAACTGATCATGCTGGGTGAGCTGGCGGTGAATCGCGTGCTGGATAATCTGGAGTTGAAGGCTGAGGCGCCCGCCGTAGCATGATCGCCGCCTGATCGTTCCCACGCTCTGCGTGGGAATGCCTCAATGGACGCTCTGCGTCCGCTCTTTGGGACGCGGAGCGTCCCGGGCTGCATTCCCACGCGGACGGTTCGACGCCTCGACGTGGGAACGATCCGCGCGCAAAAAACCCGCCGTCCCGTTTGATCGGGACGGCGGGTTTTGTCGTTTCAGCGATCAGATCAGACCGTGTCCACCTTCAACGAATGATCATTGAGCATCCCGTTGATGATCGTCGCCGTGTCATGCCCGCTGGCGATCAAACCGCCCGCCCCCGGCGTCACGCCGTAGTGGCTGGCGAGGTTGACGCCGGCCAGGTCGATGGTCTGGTTCGGCGTGGCGCCGGCCATGGCACTGACGTCGATGCTGGTCATGACCGAGGCGCCGCTGCCGGTGACGGTGAAGTGCAGGTAGTCATCCAGTGACGCCGACGTGCCGTTTTCACCTTGCAGCAGTTGCGACAGGTCGAGCTTGTCGGTGCCGGGGGTGAAGTCGGTAACGAGGTCGTGACCGCTGTTGCCCTTGAGCCACTGGAAGGTGTCGGCGCCCGGCCCGCCGGTCAGGGTGTTGTTGCCCATCCCGCCGATCAGCAGGTCATCGCCCCCGCCGCCATTGAGGATGTCGTTGCCCAGGCCGCCGTTGATCACGTTGTTATTGTTGTCGCCGGTGAGGCTGTCGTTGAAGTTCGAGCCGACCAGGTTTTCGATACCGGTCAGGGTGTCTGTCCCGGCGCCAATGGTGTTTTGCGCACCGAGCAGGCCGAGGTTGACCGTCACCCCGGCGGTGGCATGGGCGTAGCTGGCGGTGTCGATGCCGCTGCCACCGTCGAGCAGGTCGTTGCCCGGGCCGCTGTAGAGCAAGTCGTTGCCGACTCCGCCGTGCAGTTCGTTATTGCCGGAGCCTGCGGTCAGTACATCGTTGCCGTCGCCGGCGTTGATGATGTTGTCGCCGGTGCCGGCCACCAGCACGTCATCGCCCGAGGTACCGGTGAGGGTGTGGCCGTCCTGATAGCTGATGGTCACGTTCGCCGTGTCGCTGCCGCCATGGTTGTCGTTGGCGGTGTAGGTGCCGTGGTAGTCCGGGGTGATGTCGTGGGCCCCGGCGTAGTTGAGGGTCATGGTCAACTGGTAGTTCTCTGCCGCGTTGACGTTGTTGCCCGTGGTGTTGCTGATGTTGGTGATGTGGATCTGGTAGACGCCGTCGGACGTCGCGGTCAGGGTCTGGCCGTCGGATAGGGCGATCCAGGCGCCGCCGTTGATCGAGTACTCCATGGTGATGTGACCGGCCGCCAGGTTGTGGTCCAGGTTGAGGGTTTCACCCTGGCGCAGGTTGACGGTGATGCGGTCTTCATCGTTGGCGTTGGTGTTGGTGACCGCGCCGAGGTAGCCGCTGACCACCAGCACGGCGGTCATGGTCGCAGCGTTGGCGCTGAACGCATTGCGCACGTTGGCCAGGTTCTGGTTGGCGGCGGTGTTCGCATTGGTGCCGGTGAAGCTGATCGCGCCGCTGCCGGTGAAGTCCGCCGATTTTGAGATCCAGCCGGTGTTGAACGAGGTCGGCGTGGCGTTGAGGGTGTCGCCGTTCGGGTCGGTGTCGTTGGCCAGCAACAGCTCGCCCGGCACCACGATGTTGCCCGACAGCACGTTGGTGATGATGTGGTCGTCCACCGCCACCGGAGGCGCGTTGGGGATCACTTTCACGGTCAGCGTCGAGCTGGAGAGATCGCCATCGTTGTCGCTGAGGGTGAAGCCGATGTTCTCGGTGATCACCACGGCGGTGGTTTTTTGCGAGGTGTAGCTGTAGTCGCCGGTGTCGAGGTTGACCACCAGGGTGCCGCTGTTGTTGGTGGCGATGCTCAGGGTGTTGTTCACCGTGTTGAACGTGCCGTGGTTGGCGCCGCCGCTGGCGCCCAGTGAACCCTGGCCGCCGTTGGCTTTCGGGTCATAGGTGTAGGTGGTGCCGTCGACCACGATGGATTTGATGAACCCGCCATCGGCGCCGAACGTACCGCCCTCGCCGATCAACGAACCGGTGACCGGCGCGCCCTCAACCGTGCCGGAGAGCACCGAGTTGAGCTGGTTGAGATCGGTGACCACCACCGCGTTGGTGTTGGTGTGGGTGATGCCGTCGTACGCCAGCGGATCGAGGTTGGCGTTGCTCACGCCGCTGCCCAGGCCGATCGCGTAGTTCTTGATGTTGTTGGCATCGAGGAACGCCTTGAGCGTCGCTTCGTCGGCGGTGCCGATGTCACCCTCGTTGGGTTTGCCGTCGGAGAAGAAGTAACCGACGTTCTGTGCCCCGGTGAGTTTGCCCGAGGTGTTGAACGCGTTGTACATGGTTGCCACGGCAGCGTCGTAGTTGGTGCCGCCGCCCGCGCTGAGGCCGGCCAGAAGGGTCTTGGCCGTCGCGACATCGACCCACACCGAAGTGCGGTCGGTGGCGTTGCTGCTGAAGGTGACGAGCTGCACTTTCACATCGCCCAGATCGTCGTACTTGTCGAGCAAGGCGCTGATCGCCTGCTTGGCCAGTTCCAGCCGCGACAGGCCCGGTACGCCGGAGGCGTCAGCCATGCTGCCGGAGATGTCGAGGACGATGAGGATGTTGGAGTCGATCTCCACCGCCGCCACCGAACGATCCGACGCCACCGCTTTGGGCACGTCGTCGACGATGTTGACCACGATGGTGCTGGTGGTGCTGTTGCCCAGCGCATCGGTGGCTCTGTAGGTGAAGCTTTCGCTCAGGGTGTTCGGCCCGTCGTTGGCGTTCGGCATGGTTTTCGGCGCCGAGGTCAGGGTGTAGGTGTAGGTGCCGTCGGCATTGAGCTGGATCTGCCCGTAAATCCCGCTGGCGCTGCCGACCAGGGTGTAGGTGATCGCCCCGCTGCCGCCGCTGACCGAACCGACCAGTGTGCCGCTGGCAGTTTCGCCGGTGTTGCTCGGGTCGCTGCCGGTGACCGAGCCGGGGGCCAGGTCTTGTCCGTCCTGGGTCAGGTCGAGAGCTTTCTCGTAGACGGTCACGTCCTGATCGGTCGAAGCCACGAGTTTGCTGTCGGCGACGTTGACGGTGATGGTGGTGGTGCTTTCGTCGCCGTCACTGTCGCGGATGGTGTAGGTGAAAGTGTCGGTGGCGCCCGGCGGGCTCACCGAGTTCGGATTGCTGTGATAGACCGCATTGCCGGCCGCATCGAGGGTCAGGTAGCCGTAGTTGCCGTTGATGTTGCTGTTGAGGCCGCCGATGGCCGAGGTCGCGGTGTTGCCGCCGGCGCGCACGCCGACCACGATCGCCGCGCCATCCGCGCCGCTGATGTCATTGCCCAGCACGCTGATGTTGACCGTGCCGCCCTCCGCCACCGAGCCGGTGTCGGCCTTGGCGGTCGGCAGGTCGTCGATGATGTTGACGTTGATCTGCCCGGTGGCGGTGCTGCCATCGGTGTCCGTCGCCACCACGTTGAAGTTCTCGGTGATGCTGTTGGCGCCGTTGGCGGTCGGATGGGTTTCGTTATCCACCAGGGTGTAGCTGTAACTCACCACGCCGGTGGTCGGGTTGTAACCGGTGATGGTCAGCGTGCTGCCCAGCGGGGTGACGGTCGACTGCGGGAAGCCGGCCGCCACGCCGTTGGTCATCACGGCGATGCCGCCCACGGTCAGAGTTTGCAGACCGTCAAGAGCGGTGACGGTGAAGGTGCCGCTCTGGGTCAGTGCCGGGGTGTTGGGACTGGTGCCGTCGCTGAGGTTTTTCTCATAGACAGTCAGCTCGCCGCCATACACGTCGAGGCCGTTGAGGACCACCGGATCGTCGTTGTTGTGGATATTCAGCACCAGGTTGGCGGTGCTGGTGTCGCCGTCGGCATCGGTCAGGGTGTAGGTGAAGGTCTCGGTGCCGTTGCCACCGCCGTGCAGGTTTTTGAAGTCTGCATCGTTGGTGTTCAGCGTGTAGGTGTACGTGCCGTTGGCGTTAAGCACCAGAGTGCCGTAAGTGCCGGTGAAGGTGCCGGGGGTGATCGGGCCGGCATTCGGGCCGGTCGCCACCACGTCGGCGCCTTGCACGTCGTTGGTCAGCACGTTGCCGTTGAGGGTCAACTGGGTTTCCGACGCGGTGCCGGCGTTGCTGTCGTTGATCGCCTTCGGCACGTCATCGACGATGTTGACCACGATGGTGCTGGTAACGACGTTGCCCAGCGAATCGGTGGCCTGGTAGGTGAAGGTTTCGGTCAGGGTGTTGGCGCCATCGTCGGCGTGCGGGGTGGTACTGGCCGGTGAGGTCAGGGTGTAGGTGTACGTGCCGTTGGGGTTGAGCACGATCTGCCCGTAGTTGCCGGTGGCGCTGCCGACCAGCGCGTAGCTGATCGCACCGACCGCGCCGGTGACCGAACCGACCAGCGTGCCGGACGCGGTTTCCCCGGTGCTGGTCGGGTCGCTGCCGGTGACCGTGCCAGGGGCCAGGTCTTGCCCGTCCTTGGTCAGGTCGAGGGCTTTTTCGTAGACGGTGACGTCGGTGTCGCTGACCGCGCACAGTTTGCTGTTGTAGACGTCGATGGTGATGGTGGTGGTGCTTTCATCGCCGTCGGAATCGCGCACGGTGTACACGAACACGTCCACCGCACCCGGGCCGCTCACGGCATTCGGGTTGCTGTGGTAGACCGCATTGCCGTTGGCGTCGAGGGTCAGGTAGCCGTAGGTGCCGTTGATGTTGCTGTTGAGGCCGCCGATGGCCGAGGTCGAGGTGTCGGAGCCGGCGCGCACGCCCACCACCGCGCCACTGGCTGCCGGGCCGTCGGCGCCGCCGATGTCGTTGTCCAGCACGTTGCCGCTGACGGTGCCGCCCTCCTGCACCGACGTCGCGTCGGGTTTGGCGGTCGGCAGGTCATCGATGATGTTGACGTTGATCTGCCCGGTCGCCGTGCTGCCGTCGGTGTCGGTCGCCACCACGTTGAAGTTCTCGGTGATGCTGTTGGCGCCGTTGGCGGTCGGATGGGTTTCGTTATCCACCAGGGTGTAGCTGTAGCTGACCACGCCCGTGGCCGGGTCGTATCCGGTGATGGTCAGCGTGCTGCCCAGCGGGGTGACCGCCGATTGCGGGAAGCCTGCCGCGACACCGTTGGTGATCACGGCGATGCCGCCCACGGTCAGGGTTTGCAGACCGTCGAGTGCGGTGACGGTGAAGGTGCCGCTCTGGGTCAGCGCCGGGGTGTTGGGGCTGGTGCCGTCGCTAAGGTTTTTCTCGTAGACGGTCAGTTCGCCACCGTTGACGTCGAGGCCGTTGAGGTAGACCTGATCGTCGTTGTTGTGGATGTTCAGCACCAGATTCGCGGTGCTGGTATCGCCGTCGGCATCGGTGATGGTGTAGGTGAAGGTTTCAGTGCCGTTGCCGCCGCCGTGCAGGGCTTTGAAATCGGCGTCGCTGGTATTGAGCGTGTAGGTGTAAGTGCCGTTGGCGTTCAGCACCAATGTCCCGTAAGTCCCGGTGAAAGTGCCCGCCGTGATCGGGCCGGCATTCGGGCCGGTCGGTACGCGGTCGGCGCCCTGCACGTCGTTGGTCAGGACGTTGCCGCTCAGCGTGAGGTTGGTTTCCGAAGCAGTCCCGGCGTTGCTGTCGTCCACCCCTTTTGGCAGGTCATCGACGATGTTCACGTCCAGCGTGGCGTTGGCGGTGGTGCCGTTGTCATCGACTACGGTGACGGCGAATTGCTCGTTGAGCACATTGGCGCCGTTGGCGGTTGGATGCGCTTCGTTGTCGATGAGGGTGTAGCTGTAGCTGACGACGCCCGTCGCCGCGTTGAAGCCGGTAATCGTCAGCGTGCTGCCCAGTGGCGTGGTCACCGATTGCGGGAAGCCTGCGGCCACGCCATTGGTGACCACGGCGATGCCACCGATGGTCAGCGTGGTGACGCCGTCCAGCGCGGTGATGGTGAATGTGCCGCTTTGGGTCAGCGCTGGAGTATCGGGGCTGCTGCCGTCGCTGAGGTTTTTCTCGTAGACGGTGAGTTCGCCGCCATTCACGTCGAGGCCGTTGATGATCACCGGGTCGTCGTTGTTGTGGATCTGCAAGACGAGGTTCGCGGTGCTGGTATCGCCGTCGGCATCGGTGATGGTGTAGGTGAAGGTTTCAGTGCCGTTGCCACCGCCGTGCAGGGCTTTGAAATCGGCGTCGCTGGTATTGAGCGTGTAGGTGTAAGTGCCGTTGGCGTTCAGCACCAGGGTGCCGTAAGTCCCGGTGAAAGTGCCCGCCGTGATCGGGCCGGCGTTTTCGCCGACAGGCACGCGGTCGGCGCCTTGCACGTCGTTGGTCAAGACGTTGCCGTTCAAGGTGAGGTTGGTTTCCGAGGCCGTGCCGGCGTTGCTGTCGTCCACGCCTTTTGGCAGGTCATCGACGATATTTACGTCCAGCGTGGCGTTGGCGGTGGTGCCGTTGTCATCGACTACTGTCACGGCGAACTGCTCGTTCAGCACATTCGCGCCGTTGGCAGTCGGGTGCGCTTCGTTGTCGACCAGGGTGTAGCTGTAGCTGACAACGCCGGTTGCAGCGTTGAAACCGGTGATGGTCAGGGTGCTGCCCAACGGGGTGACGATGGATTGTGGGAAACCTGCGGCTACGCCGTTAGTGACCACGGCAATGCCGCCGATGGTCAGCGTGGTGACGCCGTCCAGCGCGGTGATGGTGAAGGTGCCGCTTTGGGTCAGGGCTGGAGTATCGGGGCTGCTGCCGTCGCTCAGATTTTTTTCGTAGACGGTGAGTTCGCCGCCCTCGACGTTCAACCCGTTGATAACCACCGGGTCGTCGTTGTTGTGAATCTGCAGCACAAGGTTGGCGGTGCTGGTGTCGCCGTCGGCATCGGTCAGGGTGTAAGTGAACGTCTCGGTGCCATTGCCACCGCCATGCAGGTTTTTGAAGTCCGCATCGTTGGTGTTGAGCGTGTAGGTGTAGGTGCCGTTGGCGTTGAGCACCAACGTGCCGTAAGTCCCGACAAAGGTGCCGGGGGTAATAGGGCCGGCGTTTTCGCCGACAGGCACGCGGTCAGCACCCTGCACGTCGTTGGTCAGGACGTTGCCGCTCAGCGTGAGGTTGGTTTCCGAAGCAGTCCCGGCGTTGCTGTCGTCCACGCCTTTTGGCAGGTCATCGACGATGTTCACGTCCAGCGTCGCATTGGCGGTGGTGCCGTTGTCATCGACTACGGTCACGGCGAATTGCTCGTTGAGCACGTTGGCGCCGTTGGCGGTTGGATGCGCTTCGTTATCGACCAGGGTGTAGCTGTAGCTGACAACGCCGGTTGCAGCGTTGAAGCCGGTGATCGTCAGCGTGCTGCCCAGTGGCGTGGTCACCGATTGCGGGAAGCCGGCGGCCACGCCATTGGTGACCACGGCGATGCCGCCGATGGTCAGCGTGGTGACGCCGTCCAGCGCGGTGATGGTGAAGGTGCCGCTTTGGGTCAGCGCTGGAGTATCGGGGCTGCTGCCGTCGCTCAGATTTTTTTCGTAGACGGTGAGTTCGCCGCCCTCGACGTTCAACCCGTTGATAACCACCGGGTCGTCGTTGTTGTGAATCTGCAGGACGAGGTTGGCGGTGCTGGTGTCGCCGTCGGCATCGGTCAGGGTGTAAGTGAACGTCTCGGTGCCATTGCCACCGCCATGCAGGTTTTTGAAGTCCGCATCGTTGGTGTTGAGCGTGTAGGTGTAGGTGCCGTTGGCGTTGAGCACCAACGTGCCGTAAGTCCCGACAAAGGTGCCGGGGGTAATAGGGCCGGCGTTTTCGCCGACAGGCACGCGGTCAGCACCCTGCACGTCGTTGGTCAGGACGTTGCCGGTCAGCGTCAGCTGGGTCTCTGAGGCCGTGCCATTGTTGTCATCAAACGCTTTCGGCACGTCGTCGGTGATGTTGACGTCCAGCGTGCCGGTGGCCGTGTCGCCATTGCTGTCGCCGGCGATCACGGTGAATTGTTCGCTGAGGTTGTTGGCGCCGTCGCCCGCTGCGTGGGTCTCGTTGCCGTTGAGGGTGTAGCTGTAACTGACCGTGCCGGTGGCCGGGTTGTAGCCGGTAATGGTCAGAGTGTTGCCCAGTTGCGTGGTGATCGATTGCGGGAAACCGATCGGCACGCCGCCGACGATCACGTTGATACCGCCAATGCTCAGGCTGCTCAGACCGTCCGGCGCCGACACCGTGAAGCTGCCGGTCTGGGTCAGCGCGCCCGGATTGGCAGCGGAACCGTCGGGCAGATTGGCTTCGTTGAGATTCAATTCGCCACCGGCAACAGACAGCCCGGTGAGTGTGACCGGATTGTTGACTGGGGGTGGAGGCGGAACAATCGGTGCGGCCTGGCCGTCACCGTTGTCGATCACGGCGTTATGCCGCTCTTCGGGAAACTCGGGAATGCCGTTGAAGCCGGCGGTGGGGAAACCAATGACCGGATCGACCCGGCCCGCCACTTCTGTCAACAACACGAAACTGTGACCGCCACCCAGCGCGCCCGGCGCACCACCGGTGGCTCCGGGGCCGGCCGCGGTCGCTTCGGCGGATTGGGTCGGGTCATCGCCGGCGGCAATGGCTTTCTGGATCTGTTCGACGTCGGTCAGTTGCGACTCGCTCGGGGTCACCGCTTCCGGTGCATTGACATGTGCCGCCTGATCGGCGAGCAACTGGCCGGTCATGGTCAGGCTGCTGTCGCGACCGAGGGTCAGTTCCTGGCCATTTTGCAGATGGACGGCAACCGCCCCCTCCGCCCCGGTGATCAATTGATCCCCTGCAAACAGCCGATCGCCTTCGACCAATGGGCGCCGACTGCCGTCTGCCGATTGAGCGAAAACCTGACCAATGACTTTAGTGACGATCCCGATGAGCGTTGCCATGTGCATTCCTCCGCTGCCGACCACCGTCGGCGCTGGTTCGCGAAGCAGCCCATGGCTCAAGCGGGTTGTCGGGGCGACGCTCGCACCTCGACAGTTCGTTTCGCAGGTTGCGCAAATCCAGAAACGCCAGCGCCATCAAGCACTTGGAATCTCTGTTCGATGCAGCAGGCCCACTAACGCTACGTAACGGTGGTGAATCACCCGAGTGACAAAAAACTGTCGCTCATCAGCCGCTACGCGTCCCTCCCCTTTAGCAGTACTTCGCCGTATGTCGCAAAGTGAGTGGAACTTTCCTCAAGCCTTTCTGTGCTCCCTAAAGCGCATAAAACAAAGGCTTTCGAGTGGAACAATGTGCTGGATTTGGCGAAGCGCATAAGTTTTTTTTGGCATAACCCTTATGAAAATTTTTTCTTAGCTACGCTTCAGGATGTTCTTAGCTCTGTTGTTACAGGCATGAAACGCTTTTTACTAAAAATATCGTCAATAAATTGGCGACAGCGAAACACCATCAGGACTCAGGGAGATGCACCCATGCGCGTACTAACCCCCCTCTGCAGCGCGGTTTTGCTGGCCATGGCTTGCACTTCTCAAGCCCAGGCCATGAACCTCACCGAGGCGATTCAGAGCACCATTGCCACCCACCCCGAACTGGCCTCGCGCGTGGATGCGCGCCTGTCGGCTGATGAACAGGTGAAGGTCGCCAAGGGCGGCTTCTATCCGTCGGTGGACCTGAACGCTGCTTACGGGCGCGGCTACAGCGACAACACCAACACCCGGGCCTTCGGTAACCATCACACCGAAATCCTCAATTACACCCAGTCCGAACTGCGGCTGCGGCAGATGCTGTTCGACGGTTTCAACACCGCCAACGAAGTCGAGCGCACCAAGGGCGTCTCCAACTCACGCGCCTATTACGCCCAAGGCACCGCCCAGGACCTGGCGCTGCGCACCATCGAGGTCTACCTCGAAGTGCTCAAGCGTCGCGAACTGGTGACCCTGGCCAAGAACAACCTGCAGGCGCACTTGCGGGTCAACGACCAGATCGGCCTGCGCACCGAGCGCGGCGTGGGCAGCACCGCCGACTCCGATCAATCGGTCGCCCGTAAGGCGCTGGCCCAGAACAACCTCGACACCGCCGAAGTCGATCTGGCCGACGCCGAATCCAACTTCTACAGCGTGGTCGGACGCATGCCCGATGAGCTGGAAACGCCGGCTTCGACCCGCGGCGAGTTGCCCGCCACGCTACCCGAAGCCCAGCAGAGCATGGTCGAGAACAACCCGTACCTGAAATCCGCCCAGGCCGACGTGCAATCGGCCGAGAGCCAGTATGAAGTTGCCAAGTCGCCGTTCTATCCACGCTTCGACGCAGAAGCGGCGGTCGGCGCCAACAACAACGTGCAGGGCGACGAGGGCCACGACAACGAATGGCGGGTCGGCGTGGTGATGAACTACAACCTGTTCCGTGGCGGCAGCGACAAGGCTCGACTGGCCTCCGACGCGCACCAGATCAACCAGGCGATGGACATCCGCAACAACGCCCTGCGTCAGCTCAACGAGAACATTCACCTGGCGTGGAACGCCATGCTCAACGCCAAGAAGCAAACCCCGACCGCCCGCGAATACGCCGAAACCACCAAGCGTGTACGCGCCGCGTATCAGGATCAGTTCGGCCTCGGTCAGCGCACCCTGCTGGACGTGCTCGACAGTGAAAACGAGCTGTACAACGCCAACCGTCGCTACACCGAAATCCGCTACACCGAGGAATACTCGATGTACCGCGTGCTGGCGAACATGGGCCAGTTGTTGAGCAAGCAGCGCGTGGTGCTGCCGGCCGATGCGATTGCCGCGACCGAGGTGAAAAACGAAGCACGCTTGCCTGAACTGAAATAACCACGCTGCCGAAGGCTGTGTTTTTGATCGTTCCCACGCTCCGCGTGGGAATGCAGCCCGTGACGCTCCGCGTCACTGGACGCGGAGCGTCCCTAGAGGCATTCCCACGCAGAGCGTGGGAACGATCAGTACGGTTGAACGCCTCGCAGTAACAAAGGGTTGATGTGGATAGCCGAGCCAGCTCAACGGGAGCGATCAATATGACCAGCATGCAACCCGGTAACACCGGGATCGATCCGCGGCTGAGCTTCGATGACCCGTTGCTCGACGGTCTGTTGATCCTCTGCAAGCTCCATGGCGCGACAGTCAGTCGCGCCAGCCTGAGCGCCGGGCTGCCCCTGGACAAACAACGCCTGAGCCTGGACCTGCTGCCCCGCGCCGCAGCCCGGGCCGGGTTGCAGGCGCGCTTGCTGCGCCGGGAACTCAAGGACATTTCACCGCTGAACCTGCCGGTGCTGTTGCTGCTGGGCAACGGGCGCACGGCAGTGCTGCGGCGTTTTAGCGAAGATGGCAAGGCGCTGATCCTGCCCAGCGAAGCCGACGGCGGCGAGCAATGGGTCAGCCGTGAAGAACTCACCGAACACTATAGCGGCCAGGCTTTGTTCGCCCGGCCCCGGCATGAACTGGAAGACCTGCGCTCGCCATTGGTGCCACGGGTGCAGGCGTGGTTTCGCGACACCCTGAAGCTGTCGAAATGGCTGTACAGCGATGCGATTCTTGCCAGTTTCCTGATCAACCTGCTGGGCCTGATGGTGCCGCTGTTCGTCATGCAGACCTACGACCGCGTGGTGCCGAACCAGGCCACCTCAACGTTGTGGGTGCTGTCGATCGGGCTGCTGATCGGCACCGGGTTCGAACTGGTGCTGCGGGTGGTGCGCGCGCACTTGCTGGACACCGCCGGCAAGAAGACCGACGTGATCCTTTCCGCCACTTTATTCGAGCGCATCACCGGCATGGCGATGAAGGCCCGGCCAGCGACCATCGGCGGCTTTGCCCAGAGCATTCACGACTTTCAGGGTCTGCGCGAATTCCTCACCGCCGTCACCCTGACCAGCCTGATCGATCTGCCCTTCGTGGTGTTGATGCTGGTGGTGATCGGCCTGCTCGGTGGCTGGCTGGTGGTGATTCCGCTGCTGGCGTTTCCGATCACGATCGTGTTCGCGATGATCATTCAAGCCCGCCTGCGCGACACCGTGCAGAAAAGCCTGAGCCTCGGCGCCGAGCGTCAGGCGTTGCTGATCGAAACCCTCGGCGGACTGGAAACCCTCAAGGCGTGCAGCGCCGAAAGCGAGCGCCAGCACAAATGGGAAAGCACCCACGGCGCCCTCACCCGCCTCGACAGCCACGCCCGTAATCTCTCCGCGCTGGCCACCAACGGCACGCTGTTCATCCAGCAGTTTTCGGGGATGGCGACGATTGTGGCCGGGGTCTACAGCATCATCGCCGGCAATCTCAGCGTCGGCGCACTGGTGGCGACTTACATGCTCGGCAGCCGCGTGCTCGCGCCGCTAGGCCAGATCGCCGGGCTGATCACCCGCTACCAGCAAGCGCAACTGACCATGAAAAGCACCGACGCGCTGATGTCCCTGCCTCAGGAACGCGACGGCAAACAGCGGCCGCTGGAGCGCACGCAACTGCAAGGCGCGCTGGACGCCAACGCCGTGACCTTCCACTACAACGGCCAGAACACCCCGGCCTTGAGCAACGTCAGTTTCAGCGTCAAACCCGGCGAACGGATCGGCATCATCGGCCGCAGCGGCTCGGGCAAAAGCACCCTGGCGCGGCTGGTGATGGGCTTCTACGAACCGGAAGAAGGCCAGTTGCTGCTCGATGGCCTCGACCTGCGGCAGCTGGATGTCGCCGACCTGCGCCAGCAGATCGGTTACGTCGCCCATGACCTGCCGCTGCTGGCCGGCAGCCTGCGCGACAACCTGACCCTCGGCGCGCGCTACATCAGCGATTCGCGGATGCTCGAAGTGGCCGAACTGACCGGCGTTACCGAGCTTGCACGGCAGCACCCGCAAGGCTTCGACCGGCCGGTTGGCGAGCGCGGGCAATTGCTCTCCGGCGGCCAGCGCCAGGCGGTGTTACTGGCGCGGGCGCTGCTGCTAGACCCGCCGATCATGCTGCTCGACGAACCCACCAGCGCCATGGACAACAGCAGCGAAGACGTCCTGCGCCAGAAGCTGCACGGCTGGGTGCAAGGCAAAACCTTGCTGCTGGTCACCCACCGCACCTCGATGCTGAGCCTGGTGGACCGGTTGCTGGTGCTGGACAACGGCCGGATCGTCGCCGACGGTCCGAAAGAAGCGGTCATCGATGCGTTGCGCAAGGGCCGGGTCGGCTCGGCAGCGGTCTAGGAGTTGCCCCATGTCTGCTTCTTCCTCTTCAAAACCCCGCGGTTATTTCGACAGCTTCGGTAAAAGCGCCGAAGCCGAATTCATGCCGGAAACCGCCGGCGCCTCGTTGCAGGATTCGCCACGCTGGTCGCGCATCACCGTGTGGCTGGCGGCGGCGCTGCTGATCAGTGCGCTGGTCTGGGCCAAGTTCGCGGTGCTGCAGGAAGTGACCATGGGCGAAGGCAAGGCCATTCCGTCGAGCAAGGTCCAGGTGATCCAGAACCTTGAGGGCGGGATTGTCACCGAGATCTTCGTGCGCGAAGGGCAGATGGTCGACAAGGGCGACAAACTGCTGCGCCTGGACGACACGCGGTTTCTGTCGAACAAGGGTGAGAGCGAGGCCGATCGTTATGCCTTGACCGCGCAGGTCGAACGCTTGTCCGCCGAAGCCGAAGGCCGGCCATTCAAGCTCTCGGACGAAGTGATCGCCAAGGCGCCGCAAGTGGCCGAGGACGAGCGTTCGCTGTACGAGCAACGGCAGCGGCGGCTGGCCAGCGAACAGAGAACCCTCAGCGAACAGCTGCGGCAGAAGACTCAGGAGCTGGCGGAGTTTCGCTCGAAACAGGGTCAGTACAGCTCAAGCCTGGCGTTGGTGAATCAGGAAATGAACATGTCCGAACCGCTGGTCAAGACTGGCGCCGTGTCGCCGGTGGAGATCCTGCGGCTCAAGCGCAGTGCGGTGGAAATCCGCGGTTCCCTGAACGCCACGACCCTGGCCATTCCCCGCGCCGAATCGGCCATCGCCGAGATCCGCAGCAAGATCGACGAATCGGAACAGACTTTCCGCTCCGAAGCGGCCAAGGAGCTCAACGAGAAACGTACCGACCTGTCGAAAATCACTGCTTCGAGCATCGCCATCGACGACCGCGTCAGCCGTACCACGGTGACCTCGCCGGTGCATGGGGTGATCAAGCAAATGAAGGTCAACACCATCGGCGGCGTGGTGCAGCCGGGCAGCGACATGGTGGAAATCGTGCCGCTGGAAGACAACCTGCTGATCGAAGCCAAAGTCCGGCCGCAGGACGTGGCGTTCCTGCACCCGGGCCAGAAAGCCATGGTCAAGTTCAGCGCCTACGACTACACGATCTACGGCGGGCTCAGCGCCAAGCTTGAGCTGATCGGCGCCGACACCATCACCGACGACAAGGGCAACAGCTTCTACCTGATCCAGGTGCGTACCGACAAAAACCATTTGGGCGGGGATGTGAAACCGCTGTTGATCATTCCGGGGATGGTGGCGACGGTGGACATTATTACCGGGGAGAAAAGCGTGCTGGATTACCTGCTCAAACCGGTGCTCAAGGCCCGGACCGAGGCGATGCGCGAGCGCTAGTGATTGATCGCTCTCACGTTGATCGTTCCCACGCTCTGCGTGGGAATGCATCCAGTGACGCTCTGCGTCACCGTCGCGAAGGGACTCGGAGCGTCCCGGGCGGCATTCCCACGCGGAGCGTGGGAACGATCAGGCGATCAGTACCCGTCCGATCAGCCTCCGTGATTCTTCTGGAAAGTCGCCTCCCCCATCGCTGCAATCTGCCCCTCGATCAGCGCCTCGAACGGCTTGAGCAGCGGCTCGAACGACGCCGGCGCTTCCAGCGTCTGCAACGCCTGAACAATCGCCTCGATGGTCGACAGCGCCCCCGGCCCCGGTGCCTTGCGCAGCCGATACCGTGAAACTCCGCCCTCGGCCAGCGTCACCCGTGGCAACGCCGCCAGCAAGGGATTGAGGTGCAACATCTTGCGCGCCTTGCGCCACGTGCCGTCCGGCACCACCAGCAACAGCGGTTCATCGGACGCGGCGTAAGCCTGCATCGGTTGCGCATTGTCCGCCGGAAACAACAACCGTGCCCGATAGCCCGGTCGGTTCAGCAGCGCGGGCAAATCCTCGAAAACCTCACCGACGATCAGCTCGGCATTGTTCAAACCGAGCGCCGCCAGCCGTGCGGTGTTGAGTGCGTGATTGACCTCGCTCGGGTGCTGCAACAGCAACACCCGGGTGCGGCTGTCGAGGCTGGGGATCAGCGGGCACAGGCAATGGGTTTGTGGGCGCAGGCAGCGCGGGCATTGGGGTCTGGACATGTTCTTTATGCCTGATTGAGCTGCGCTTTGAGCAGATCGCGGAAAGTCTGGATCAGCGGCTCGCGGCTGCGGCCACGGCGCATGATCATGGAAAACGGTGCCTGATAGCCGAAGGTGGCCGGCAGCAGCACCCGCAAATCGCCCTTGTCGGCCCAGGCCTGGGCGTAGTGCTCCGGCAGGTAACCGATGTAGGCGCCGGACAACACCAGAATCAGCTGCGCTTCCATACTTTCCACGGTCGCGGCGCTGTGTTTGAAGCCGTGGCGCGCCAGTTCGGCCTGGCTCCAGTAACCGCGCCCGACCATCCGTTGCTGGGTAATGACCTGTTCGGGAATCCGCCGTTCGTTGAACAGCGGGTGCCGGTTGCTGCAATACAGCCAGTGCTGCTCGCGGTACAGCGGCATGTACACCAGACCGCTCATGCGCGTGGAGAATGCACCGATGGCCAGGTCGAGACGATTGTCCTGCACACCGAGTTGCAGTTCATACGGGCTCATCACCGACAGATGCAAATGCACCGCCGGGTGTTCCTGGCTGTAGGCGCCGATGGCTTCGGCGAACGGCAGGGCCTTGTCGCTGACCGTCGAGTCGATCACCCCGAGGTTCAGCGTGCCGCGCAGTTCGCCCTTGAGCGCAGCGGCGTATTGCTCGAAACCTTCGAGCTCGGCGAGCAGGCGCAGAGTTTCCTGATGGAACAGTTCGCCCTTGCTGGTCAGGCTGAAACCACCGCGCCCGCGATGGCACAGCACCAGACCGAGCGCGGCTTCGAGCTGGCTCATGTAGGTGCTGATCGCCGAGGTCGACAGGTTGAGTTCCTGCTGCGCGTTGGCAAACCCCTGATGACGCACGACGCTGACGAAGATGCGCAACAGTTTCAGGTCGGGTAAAGCGTTGGCCATGTCTACTCCAAGGATCGTTCTCCATAGATCGTTCCCACGCTCTGCGTGGGAATGCATCCCGTGACGCTCCGCGTCACAGCCGTGAAGCGGACGCAGAGCGTCCTGGGCGGCATTCCCACGCGGAGCGTGGGAACGATCAGTGACGAGCGCACGGGGGAAGTCTGGCATTAGTTTAGAAATTTCTGAACTAAGTATTTGCCCGTAGCGATTCTTCCGCCCCACTACATTTCGCAGAATCGGCCCACAGCGGTGCCCGTGACCTTGCGAATGCGGTGCGCCGACATAAATAAAACAAAGACGATGAGGCCCTACCCGTGGACAAGATTCTTCACCAACCACTGGGCGGCAACGAAATGCCGCGCTTCGGCGGCATCGCCACCATGCTCCGACTCCCCCATGTACCGACCGCTGCCGGCCTGGACGCTGCCTTCGTTGGCGTGCCGCTGGACATCGGTACTTCGCTGCGCCCCGGCACCCGCTTCGGGCCGCGCGACATCCGCACCGAATCGGTGATGATCCGCCCTTACAACATGGCCACCGGCGCAGCGCCGTTCGACTCGCTGTCGGTTGCCGACATCGGTGACGTGGCGATCAACACCTTCAACCTGCTCGACGCCGTGCGCATCATCGAAGAGGCCTACGACAACATCCTCGAGCACAACGTGATCCCGATGACCCTGGGTGGCGACCACACCATCACCCTGCCGATCCTGCGTGCGATCCACAAAAAGCACGGCAAGGTCGGTCTGGTGCACATCGATGCCCACGCTGACGTCAACGATCACATGTTCGGCGAGAAGATCGCCCACGGTACGACCTTCCGTCGTGCGGTCGAAGAAGGTCTTCTGGACTGCGACCGCGTGGTGCAGATCGGTCTGCGGGCGCAGGGCTACACCGCTGACGACTTCAACTGGAGCCGCGATCAGGGCTTCCGCGTGGTGCAGGCCGAAGAGTGCTGGCACAAGTCGCTGGAACCGCTGATGGCCGAAGTGCGCGAGAAAGTCGGTGGCGGCCCGGTGTACCTGAGCTTCGACATCGACGGCATCGACCCGGCCTGGGCGCCTGGCACCGGCACCCCGGAAATCGGTGGTCTGACGACCATTCAGGCGATTGAAATCGTTCGCGGCTGTCAGGGCCTCGACCTGATCGGCTGCGATCTGGTAGAAGTCTCGCCCGCTTATGACACCACCGGCAACACCTCGCTGCTGGCCGCCAACCTGCTGTACGAAATGCTCTGCGTACTGCCGGGCGTGGTCCACCGCTGAGGCTCGGGTCATGAACGAACGTGATCAGGTTCTGAAAGCGGCCGCCGATCTGGTGTCCGCCTTCGCCCGCAACGATCGCGAAGCCTACTTCGGCGCGTTCAGCGCCGATGCGAGCTTCGTGTTCTACACCCTCGAACAGCCCCTGCTGTCGCGCGATGCCTATCAGGCGTTGTGGGACAACTGGCGCGCCGAGGATGGCTTCGAGGTGCTGTCCTGCACTTCGAGCAACGCCTTCGTCAGCCTGCAGGGTGACGTGGCGATTTTCATCCATGACGTGGCCACCGAGCTGCGCATGCAAGGGGAGCAACACTTCAGCCAGGAGCGCGAGACGATTGTTTTCAAGAAACAAGCGTCGAGCCTAGAACAACAAGGCCATTGGCTGGCCTGCCACGAACATTTGTCCGCAATGCCGGAAGGGCTGCCATCCCCTTAGCCAAGACAGGTGACGCTCACGCACGATGAGCGCGCCTTTATGATCGGAGCAGATCATGAATAACAACAACAACGACCAAAGCCTTACGCAGATTGAAACCCACGGGGTCGAACAGATCCCGGACAACGAACGCACCGCCGGTCCCGTGGACTTGTTCCGCATGATCTTTGGCGGCGCGAATACCTTTGCCACCGCCGTGCTCGGCAGTTTCCCGGTGCTGTTCGGCCTGTCCTTTCAGGCGGGCGTCTGGGCGATTGTCTCGGGCGTGCTGCTTGGCTCGCTGATCCTCGCACCGATGGGCCTGTTCGGTCCGCTCAACGGCACCAACAATGCCGTGTCGTCCGGTGCGCACTTCGGCGTGCACGGGCGGATCGTCGGTTCGTTCCTGTCACTGCTGACCGCCATCGCCTTCTTCTCGCTCTCGGTGTGGAGTTCGGGAGATGCGCTGATCGGTGGTGCGAAACGCCTGATCGGCCTGCCGGAAACCGACCTGACCCTGGGCCTGGCCTACGGTCTGTTCGCGATTCTGGTGCTGACCGTGTGCATCTACGGCTTCCGCTTCCTGCTGTGGGTGAACAAGGTCGCGGTGTGGAGCGCGAGCCTGCTGTTCCTGCTGGGCATCTTCGCCTTCGCCGGTCCTTTCGATTCGCACTACGCCGGTACCGTCAGCCTCGGCCAGCCGGGCTTCTGGGCCGCGTTCATCGGCGCCGCGCTGGTGGCCATGAGCAATCCGATTTCCTTCGGCGCGTTCCTCGGCGACTGGGCCCGCTACATCCCGCGTGAAACCTCGCGCAAGCGGATCATGGCGGCGGTGATTTTCTCGCAGATCGCTACCTTCATCCCGTTCCTGTTCGGCCTGACCACCGCCACCATCGTGGCGATCCAGGCGCCGGACTACATCGCGGCCAACAATTACGTCGGCGGTCTGCTGGCGGTGTCGCCGAGCTGGTTCTTCCTGCCGGTGTGCCTGATTGCGGTGATCGGCGGCATGTCCACCGGCACCACGTCGCTGTATGGCACCGGGCTGGACATGTCCAGCGTGTTCCCGCGTCTGCTGTCGCGAGTCAAGGCGACGTTGCTGATCGGCGTGCTGTCGATTGCCTTCATCTTCATCGGGCGCTTTGCGGCGAACCTGGTGCAGAGCGTGTCGACCTTCGCGGTGCTGATCATCACCTGCACCACCCCGTGGATGGTGATCATGATCATCGGCCTGGTGGTACGTCGCGGCTTCTACTGCCCGGACGACCTGCAAGTGTTCACGCGCGGCGAGCAAGGCGGACGCTACTGGTTCAGCCACGGCTGGAACTGGCGTGGCCTGGGCGCGTGGATCCCGAGCGCGGCGGTCGGCCTGTGCTTCGTCAACCTGCCGGGGCAGTTTGTCGGCCCGCTCGGTGAACTGGCCGGCGGCATCGACATCAGCCTGCTGGTGACCCTCGGTCTGGCCTCGGTGATGTACCTGATGCTGCTGAGCCTGTTCCCGGAACCGGCGCTGGTCTACGGCCCGAAGGATCCCCGCAGCAAAGGCGCGCATGCGCCGGCTGAAGCGGCGCTGCGTCAGGCTGCCTGATCAACCCTGTGGGAGCGGGCTTGCTCCCACAAGGGCAGCCTCATAGAACCAATTTTGTTTCACCATAAAAAAGACAATCGGAGACACGCCATCATGGCTTTGGATTTATTCGTCGTCCTCATCTACGCCGCCGGCATGCTCTTGCTCGGCTACTTCGGCATGCGCAAGGCCAAGACCAACGAGGACTTCCTGGTGGCCGGGCGTAACCTCGGGCCAAGCCTGTACATGGGCACCATGGCCGCGACCGTTCTCGGTGGCGCGTCCACCGTCGGCACCGTGCGTCTGGGCTACGTGCACGGCATTTCCGGTTTCTGGCTGTGCGCGGCACTGGGTTGCGGCATCGTGGCGCTGAACCTGTTCCTGGCCAAGCCGCTGCTGAAACTGAAGATCTACACCGTTACCCAAGTGCTGGAAAAACGCTACAACCCGATGGCCCGCTCGGCGAGCGCGGCAATCATGCTGGCCTATGCACTGATGATCGGCGTGACCTCGATCCTCGCCATCGGCACCGTGCTGCAAGTGCTGTTCGGCCTGCCGTTCTGGGTCTCGGTACTGCTCGGCGGTGGCGTGGTGGTGGTGTACTCGGCCATCGGCGGCATGTGGTCGCTGACCCTGACCGACATCGTCCAGTTCATCATCAAGACCGTTGGCCTGATGTTCATCCTGTTGCCGATCTGCCTGTACCGTGTCGGCGGCTGGGACGAACTGGTGCTGAAGCTGCCGGCTGCGGCATTCAATTTCACCACCATCGGCTGGGACACGATCATTACCTACTTCATGATCTACTTCTTCGGCATTCTGATCGGTCAGGACATCTGGCAACGGGTGTTCACCGTCAAGAACGAAAAAGTGGCTCAGTACGCCGGTAGCTTCGCGGGCATCTACTGCATCCTTTACGGTCTGGCCTGCGCCCTGATCGGCATGGCTGCACACGTGTTGATCCCGGATCTGGACAACGTCAACAACGCCTTCGCCGCAATCGTCAAATTGTCGCTGCCGGACGGTATCCGTGGTCTGGTGATCGCCGCTGCCCTGGCCGCGATGATGTCCACCGCCAGCGCCGGCCTGCTCGCCGCCGCCACCACCCTGACCGAAGACCTGCTGCCGAAACTGCGTGGCGGCAAACAGTCGAGCCTGGGGGTGAACCGTCTGTTCACCCTGCTGACCGGTGTGGTGGTGCTGGGCATCGCGCTGGTGGTCAACGACGTGATCAGCGCCCTGACCCTCGCTTACAACCTGCTGGTGGGCGGCATGCTGATCCCGCTGATCGGTGCGATCTTCTGGAAACGCGCGACCACCGCCGGCGCCATCGCCAGCATGGGCCTGGGTTTCGCCACGGCACTGCTGTTCATGTTCAAGGACGGTCTGGATGCCAACACCCCGATCTACTACAGCCTGGCTGTGGGTCTGGTGAGTTTTGTGGTGGTCAGCCTGTTTTCCCGTCGCCCTGCCCCGGTGGCCAGCGCGGTCTAAGCTCGCTATAACGACTTGATGCTTTCTTCGGCGGGTGTGGCGTCGGTTGCCACACCCGTTTTTTTCGTCTGGAGAAAATGCTTGATGAAGATTGTTTCTCGCGATCAGTGGTTCGAAGTGCAGCACCTGAGCGACGGCATTCGGCTGATTCACGAGCCGTTCATCCGCCCGTTCTACCGCTGCAACCTGTGGCATGTTCAGGGGCGGGACAAGGATTTGCTGCTCGACAGCGGTTCCGGACTGGTCAGCCTGCGCGAGCAACTGCCGTGGCTGACCGAGCGGCCGCTGGTGGCAGTAGCCAGTCATTGCCATTTCGATCACATCGCCGGACATCACGAATTTGCCGAACGGCTGGTACATCCGGCCGAGGCGGACATTCTGGCGGCGCCGGATGGTGAGAATGATCTGAGCCGGGCCTTCGTCGGCGACGACATGTTCGAAGCGCACCCGGATTGCCCGTTGTGCTACGCCGAATACCGGGTCAAGGCGGCGCCGGCCACCGGGTTTGTCGAGGATGGCGATGTGCTGGACCTGGGCAACCGCACGTTGCAGGTGCTGCACACGCCGGGGCATTCACCGGGCGGGATCAGCCTCTACGAAGCGGCCAGCGAAACCCTGTTCAGCGGCGACATCATTTACGACGGGCCGTTGATCGAGGACGCCTACCATTCCAACCTCGACGACTACGCCGCCAGCCTGCGGCGCTTGCAGGGGTTGAAGATCCGCACGGTGCATGGCGGGCACTTCGGCAGTTTTTCCGGAGAGCACCTGCGCGGGATGATTGACGAATGGTTGCGCCGGCACGCTTGAGGCCTGCTGTACTTCAGTCAGATCAACCACAATAAAAATCTGCCATGAGAAGAGCTGCCGTGCGTGCTGCCGTGCACCGCTTCATCCTGCGCCTGCTGGAAAATCGTGAATTCGACGACCACACCAGCCTTGCGCAACTGGGGCTGGAAAAAGCGGATATCGAGGATCTGATCTTCCATCTGGAAGATGAATTCGGACTGACGGCCTTCACCGCCGAAGAGGATCGGATGCTCAAGACTGCGAAAACCGTGAATGACCTGAGCCGGTTTCTGATGGAAATCGGGCGTCACTGAAAACAAAAGATCGCACCCGACCGCCACTCCATGAAATTGCGATCGGTTGTCGTACGCTTTTTTCTTGCTGAGCGCTCAGGCGACCGCTCGTCGAAACTGATATTTCTGACAGTAGCTGCCGAGTACAAGCTGACTCTACCTTTCAGTCGTGGAAGCCTCTCACTGAGAGAGGTTTCCCACCACATAAACAAATTGAAAGGTGAAAAAGATGGCTACTGTACATCCGCCTGCTGGGACAGTCCCTGCCAAGCTCGAAATTGGAGACACTGTAACGATCAATGGGTCTATGGCTGAATCCAGTAATGGTGCTGTCAGTGTGTATGCTCCACATCCAGAAGGAACGAGGGACATGAAATTCTCGCGAAGTTCGCCAAACACGTTTTCTTTTATAGTCGAACACGTCTCGGGCAACGTAAGTTATTACGTAAGATTTGCTGCGGGCAGCCCCTATTTCCCCGAAGCACACCTGGGCAACGCCGACGTTCAGTATCCAGGCAACACCTGAGTGTGAATTCGCTCATCCGGTCTCATTACGGATGAGCGCTCTTTATTGCTTTTACCGCAAAGTTTCTGTGCGAGATTAATGGCAAATGGTCGCGTTGATACACTTTGATGAAGGCCGATCAACATCGGACTCATTGAAAAAAATCGCACCCGACCGCCACTCCATGGAGCGACGACCGGGTGCGATCTTTTGTCGTTTAAAACCTTTGACCCTTCAAAGCGGGGCATTACCGCCGACGTGGCTGACGCCGACGCTGTTCGTCATCGGTGCGAATCGGGACCGGTTGCAGAGGCGGTTCGATCAAGCCGAGGGCAACACCCAAATCGTGCAGCCAGTTTTGAATTTTCTCTTTCATCGTCATGCCCCCTTCAGGGTGGTGCTGAGCGTCCGGAATTCTGAGGCCGCTTCGCACTGATAATAGTCCGAAGTCCTACGTAATGCTCGGCCAAATCCGCAATGATCTGTTACTGAATTGATCCAAATCCCTGACCGTTCGTTCAAGCCGTTTCCTGCACGTCTTCGCCAGCCACGGGATAGAGCGCCTGCTGCTGTTCGATCCACGCATTGAGGTTGGCGCCGACCATGCCCCGGCGCCACATGAGCCATGTTGTCGCACTGGCAAAAGGCTCGGCCAGCGGATGCACCGCCACGCTTTCGCGACCCGGCAGGCTGGCGAGCATCGACTCCGACATCAGCGCCACGCCGCTGCCGGCAATCACGCAGGCGAGCATGCCCTGATAGGACTCGATCTCCATCGCCCGGCCCATTGCCGCCTGATAATGCGCGAACCACGCTTCCAGCCGCGCGCGATAGGCGCAGCCATGACGGAAGGTGAACACCGCCCGACCTTCGACATCCCTGGCGCTGCGTATCGGCGGGTGATCGGCCTCGCTGATCAGCACCAGCCGTTCATTGCACAGCGGCACCCCGTCGATCCCGGCCAGTTGCGGCGGGCCGTCCACCAGCGCCGCATCGAGGCGACCGGTGAGCAGGCCTTCAAGCAGTTCACCACTGGGCCCGGACTGCACCTGAAGATTCACCGCCGGATACTGCTTGTGATACCGCGCCAGCAGTGCCGGCAAATGGATCGCGGCGGTGCTGTACAGCGTGCCGAGCACGAAATCCCCCGCCGGTTGCCCGCCCATCACCGCCGCACTGGCCTGATCGCGCAAGGCGAACAGTTTGCCGGTGTAGTCCAGCAGGACTTTTCCCGCAGGCGACAACTGCAAACGCTGACGTTCACGGACGAACAGTTCAACACCCAGTTGCTCCTCCAGCTGTTTGAGCCGGGTCGACAGGTTCGACGGCACGCGATGCAGACGCTCGGCGGCACGGGTGATCGAGCCCTCCTCCGCCACGGCCTGGAAGATCCGCAATTGGCTGAATTCCACAACCTTTCTCCCGAACTGAACAAGTTACTCACTATTATTCAATTTTAAAGAAAGTCAATCAGTCCTAGCCTGACGGTCATTGAACCTCCAACGGAATTCAGACCATGTCCCCGCTGATTCGCTTATCCGCCTGTTTCATTGCCCTGATGATGGCCATGGGCATCGGGCGTTTCGCCCTCACCCCGCAACTGCCGCACCTGCTCAGCGAAGGCCAGATCGACCTGACCGCCGCCGGTCTGATTGCGGCGGCCAACTACCTCGGTTACCTGCTCGGCGCGGTGGATGCGATGTTTTCCCGCCGGCCCGATCAGGTGCAGCGGCGCCTGCACGGCGGCCTGTGGTTGTGTGTGCTGCTGACGCTGGCGTCGTTCTGGGCCAACGGTTTCTGGTCGCATTTGCTGCTGCGTTTCGGCACCGGTGTCGCGAGCGCCTGGGTGCTGGTGATGATTACTGCGCTGAGTCAGCCGCTGGCTGCGGCGGCGGGTCGTCCACGGTTGGGCGCGCTGGTGTTTGCCGGGCCGGGGTTGGGAATTTTTCTGACGGGGTTGCTGGCGCTGTTCTCACATCTGGCGCAGCAGACTTCCGCTACCTTGTGGCTGATCTATGCCGCCGCGGCACTGCTGATGTTGCTGGGGATCGTACGGATCCTGCCGCAACCGGGTGTCGGTGTGCCGGCCACTCCGACTGCCGTGAGTTCGTCGAATCGCGGCATTGGGCGTTTGGCGGTGGTGTATGCCTTGTATGGCGTGGGCTACATCATCCCGGCCACGTTCCTGTCGCAGATGGCCAACGCGCAGTTTCACGGACAGTGGCAGGCCGATCTGTTCTGGCCGTGCTTCGGCCTCGGCGCGGCAATCGGGGTTCTGCTGGTGAGTTTGCGTCGGCACGATCCGGAAACCACCCGGCACTGGCTGATGGCGACGTTATGGCTGCAAGCCGCCGGTGTGTTCGCTTGCCTGCTGGGCAGCGGCCTCGGCCTGGCACTCGGTGTGATCCTGTGCGGCACGCCGTTCCTGGCCTGCATGCAACTGGTGATGCAACGCTCCCGGGAACTGGCGCCCCACGCCACCCAGCGCAACGCCGGCCTGCTCACCGCGTGCTTCGCCGTCGGTCAGCTCAGCGGGCCGTTGCTGGCGGCGGTCAGCAGCCATTTCAGCGGTGGCCTGCAACCGGCGCTGGTGATCGCCGGCAGCGGCCTGCTGATTGCCGGCGGTCTGGCGTGCAAATCCGTTACGGCTGACCGAGGGCTTTGCGCAGGCGCCGACGCACCCACTGTTCCGCGCTGACGAAGGTGATGCCGAGTAACACCAGCACGGCGCCGATGATGAAGTTCAGGCTCAGTTCTTCGCCGAGCAACACCACACCAAACGTGACGCCGAACAACGGCGTCATGAAGGAAAACACCGCGAGGTTGGCCGCCAGATAACGGCGCAGCAGCCAGAACCAGGTCAGGTAACTGAAGAACGACACCACCAGTCCCTGGAACAGCACGCTGCCCACGGCTACGACGGTCAGGCTGACGTGGGTGATCTGGCCGCTGAGCAGCGCGATCAGCAACAGGCCGATGAAGCCGACGATCAGTTGATAGAACAGGGTCAGCGTCACCGGCGCTTCCGACAGACGCGAAGCGCGCACCACCACGGTGGTCGCGCCCCAACTGGCACCGGCCAGCACGCCGAGGGCATCGCCCATCAACATCCGGCGGTCGAGGTTGTCCCACGACACGCCGCCGGCAAACGCCACGGCGATCCCGACGAATGCCATGAAGATCCCCAACCATTGCACCGGCCGCAAGCGCTCACTCGGCAACAGGAAATGCACGCCCAGCGCGGTGAAAATAGGCGCGGTGTAGAGGAACACCGACATGTGCGCCGCCGTGGTCAACTGCAAGCCTTCGGAGATGAACAGGAACTCCAGACCGAACAAGGCACCGGCCAGCAAGCCGCCGCGCCAAGTGTTGCCGACCTGATCCCAACCGCCCTTCCAGCAGATGAGCAACCCTACCAGCAACGCGGAAATTCCCGACCGCCCCGCCGCCTGCATTACCGGCGCAATGTCGGTCGCCGCCCACTTGATCATCACCTGCTGCACGCCCCAGATCAGGCACAGGCCGATCATCACTTGCAGGGCGAACCCGTCGGCACTGCGCCGACTGACGCTCACCTCGACACCTCGAACACACACGACATGGCAGCTTTTCCAATGGTCAAACAAAGCCCCGGCTCTTTGTCCGGGGCGAAAAAAAATAGTGAGGGGATTATTAACCAGTCAGCTCGAAAAAGCCGTCTGGAAAAGACATTTGATTCTCATGGAGCGTCAGAGCTGAATGGCTGACGGCTGCGCCGTCAATCGCTGGCAAGCCAGCTCCCACAAAGTCCTTGTCGTGCTCAGGTTTGCAGAAACTCCATATCACTTGTGGGAGCTGGCTTGCCAGCGATGGCGTCAGTTCAGGCGACCGAAATCAACGGACTGACCTACCAACCCGGCTGGTCACAAAAAATCCGACCGCACAGGCCAGCGCCGTGGCAAACGTCCCCCAGGCCCAATCCATCAGCGACACCTGTGCTGACCAGCCGCGCAAGGTCGCCCAGTTGGTCAGGTCATAAGTGCCATAAGCGACCAGCCCGAGCAGCGCTCCAAAACGAGCGGCGCGTTGCCAGGTCAGCGACGGCAACACCACAAACACCACGCAGCCGAAAACGTACAGGCAATAAAAAACCGCTGCCGGCACCAGCAACGGTTTTTCAAGCATCAACGAACCGAGCAGTTCGCGATAGGTCGGCGCCATCAACACGCCGAGCCAGAGCCCGTCGAGCAAAAGAAACGCCAGCAATGTGGCAACGTAGGCAATCAGCGCTTTTTTCATCTGCCCGACCTCAAGTAAGCCCATGCAACATGGGCCACGTCAGGCTCAGGTTAGTTCAATGCGATCGGCGTGAATGACAATCTGGCCGTTCTTGTACAACGAACCGATAGCCTTCTTGAAGTTGCCCTTGCTGACACCGAACAGGCTGCTGATCAGTGCCGGATCGCTCTTGTCGCTGACGGCCAGGGTGCCATCGTTTTCGCGCAACTTGGCGAGGATCTTCGAGTTCAGGCTGCTGGCCGCTTCCTGCCCTACCGGTTGCAGGCTCAGGCTGATCTTGCCGTCGGCGCGCACTTCCTTGATAAAGCCTTTCTCGCGCATGCCGGCCCGCATGAACTTGAAGATTTCATTCTTGTGAATCAAACCCCAGTGCTTGTTGTTGATGATCGCCTTGAAGCCCATGTCGGTGGCTTCGGCAACCAGCAGATCGACTTCCTGGCCCGCGCTGTAGTTGGCCGGGGTCTTGTCCAGATAACGATCCAGACGCGCGGTGGCGGTGATGCGGCGGGTGTGCTTGTCGAGGTAGACATGCACCACGCAGTACTCGCCGGCAGTCATCTGGCGTTTTTCTTCGGAGTAAGGCAGCAGCAGATCCTTCGGCAGGCCCCAATCGAGGAACACGCCGATGCTGTTGACTTCAACAACTTTCAAACTGGCAAATTCACCGACCTGAACTTTTGGTTTTTCAGTGGTGGCAATAAGTTTGTCATCGCTGTCCAGATAAATGAAAACATTGAGCCAGTCTTCATCTTCGCTGGGAATATCTTTGGGGATATAACGGTTGGGCAAAAGAATTTCGCCGTCCGCACCGCCGTCCAGATATAAACCGAAGTTAGTGTGTTTAACCACTTGCAAACTGTTGTAACGCCCGACTAAAGCCATTTCCAATACCCTCATTGCGTGGGCGGCATTCTACCCGGTTTTGCCGTGCTGGTTGGCCGTCCGATCGGCCGGCCGCGCGAAAATCTGTGGGAAGCCTTGATTTTCCTGGATTTCGCGTTGGATGGGCGCCGCTCGTCAGGCCAGCGTGATGGCTTTCACGCGCTCCCGACACCGCCGAACATCATGGAATCGCCTAAATGTTGTTAGTTAAAACAGCAGGTTAGCGAGATATTTCGAATAATTAATCGAGAATAATCCACCTGCAAGCCGGGTTATTCCGGGGGATATTTACCAAGCAATTGTCAAGTTATTCCTGTACGATGCCTGGCCGAGTTACTTTTCTACAGGTTAATGGCCGCCATGCGTGTAAAAGCATCCACCAGCAAAGCAAAGCCAGCTCCAGCCGTTGAAACCAGCGAATCGATCAACGATCAGATCGCGGCATTCCTCAAGTCCGGCGGCGAGATTCAGCAAATTGCCAAGGGCGTCAGCGGCCAGACGTTCGGCCCGTCCAAGCAGATCAGCCTGGGCAAGAAGTAACACCCCGCAGCACACCTGTCCAAAGGCGCTTTGAGCTTCGAAGCGTCTGGACCGGATCCCTCGCAAGACCTCTCTCGCGTTTAATCAAACATTCAAAACCGCAGAAATCGACGAACGGCCCTCGATGCCGATCATTCGCCGGTATCCTTGCACGCGTCTGGATCAAGCGTTTCAGCAGGTTTACCAGCCTGCGCTCGCTATTCAAGGAGTGACGCATGCTCAAACCCTTCTGTTTATTACTTGTAGGCCTGCTGGCGAGCCCAGCGGCGCATGCGCAGATTTTCCAGCGTGAGCTCGGCGACTTCGACCTCAAACTCGGCACCACGCCCAGCCGCAGCATGGCCCAAGGGCTGGTCAAGCCTTCGGCGGTCGGTTCGTTCCACGGCGGCCTGGACCTGAGCCACGACAGCGGCCTGTATGTCGGCCAGTACGCACCGAGCATGGGTCTCACGCCGGGGAAGAATCTCGAAATCGATTCCTACGTCGGCTTTAAACAACCTTTCGATCAAACCCTCGGCTACGAAGTCGGGATGATCCATTACAGCTATCCCAAGGTCGACACCCTCGACAGCCAGGAACTGTTCGGTGGCCTGACCCTGCTCGGCAGCCGGATCGGCATCGCCCTGAGCAACGATCCCGATAAACAGAACAACACCCTGTTTGCCGACCTGGGCGGCAATCAGCCGTTCGGCATAGGGATCAGCATGAAATACACCACCCATCAGCTCAACACGCCGGTCTCGGTGGACGGCGGTTATGTGAGCAGTTTTACCGATTGGTCGGTGAAACTTTCCCGGCCGTTCATGGGCATCGATCTTGACCTGATCTACAGCAATTCGAGCCTCAGCGGCAGCGATTGCTCGGCCTATTCCGGGCATAACAGTCAGTGCGACGGACTGGTCACACTCAAGGCCGAACGCCCGTTCTTTTGATTGGCTGAACTGCCGGGCCCCTCCTGTGTTCAGATGAGAATCAGACCCTCAAGGCTGGCTTTCGCAAGGATTCGCCCATGTCTAGCTGGTTCCAACGCCTCGCCGTTCTACTGATCCTGACCCTCGCCCTCGGCGCTTGCAGCCGCGTCGGCCTGGCCTATCGCAATCTCGATGTGATCATTCCGTGGACGCTCAGCGACTACCTGGACATGAACGGCGAGCAGAAAGGCTGGTTCAACGAACGCCTCAGGGAACACCTGAGCTGGCACTGCACCACACAGTTACCGGGTTATCTGGACTGGCTCGATCGCCTTCAAACCATGGTCGAGACCAATCAGGTCACCGACGCCGCACTTCAGGCCCGCACCGCAGAGGCCAAGCAGGCAATCGCCGAAACCGCCCGGGAAATCACCCCGTCGGCGATTGAATTGCTGCAAGGCCTGGATGATCGGCAGGTCGCTGAAATGAACGACGCCTTTGCCAAAGACCTGCAAAAGCGCGAGCAGGAATACCTCAAGCCTCCGCTGTCGCAGCAGATTGCCGAACGTGGCGCGCGCATGGACAAGCGTCTCAACGATTTGCTCGGCCCGTTGAGCGCGAAGCAGGAACAGCGGGTGATGGCCTGGTCGACCGCTCTGGGCGATCAGAACACCCAGTGGATTGCCAACCGTGCTCACTGGCAGAAGCAGTTCAGCGCGGCGGTGGCGCAACGCAAAAGTCCTGAATTCCCACAGCGGATCGAGACGCTTCTGGTCAATCGCGAACGTTTATGGACAGCGGATTACCAAAAGGCCTACGCCAATACCGAAGCGCAGGCCCGTTCGCTGTTCGTTGATCTAATGGCTGACAGCACCCCGCAGCAACGCCAGCGCCTGTTGAAAAAGATTGAGGGGGTGCGCAAGGATTTCAATGACTTGAAGTGCCTGAAGGCCGCACAAAAAAGCTGAGATCACTGAAAAACCCATGTGGGAGCGAGCAAAATCGCTCCCACATTTTTTGTGCAAAGCCTCAGGCTATCTGCGCTTTGGAGGCCACCTCATCGAATGTCAGCTCATCCAGCGCATCTTCCTGCTCATCGAGCACCTGACGCGGATGATCGTTGCCGGGAATGCTGCTGTCGATCAGGCTCAACAGGCTGGAGCCACGCGGGGTCAGGCTGAAGTTGTTGCCGGTACTGCCCTCGTCTTCGCCACGGGGCTGAATGTAACCGCGCAACAACAGCAATTGCTCATAGTCGCAGGCCAGCGTTTTCAGGTGATCCAGATTCTCGATCGCCTCGCCCGCCGCCGCTTTCTCCGCCGCATAGTCTTCGGCGAATGACCGTGGCGCGAAGCTGTGGCCCGCGCCGTTCTGCACTTCATGCAGCAGGCGCTCAATCAAATCCCAGTTATAAGTCGTCATCCTGATTCAACCTCCGGTGCGCGTGATTTTTTGGCGCGTTCACAGGTTGTGACCGGAGCGTGGCGTCACCGTTCAGGATTATTCGGCGCCCCGACCGACCGGCGGTCTGTCGATTTCCCGAGTGGTTGAACGACTAGTCTGAGACAGACGGTTTCAACCCCCGCAGGAGAAATCATCATGAACGTTGAGAATCATCCGGTGGTGTCGCGCGAAGCATGGCTCGCCGCCCGCAAGCAGCATCTGGCCGATGAAAAAGCCTTCACCAGGGAACGCGACCGCCTCAGCGCCAAACGCCGCGCCCTGCCCTGGGTGAAGGTCGACGAGGATTACCGCTTCATGGGACCGAACGGCGAATTGAAACTCGTCGATCTGTTCGGTAACCACAGCCAACTCGTCGTTTACCACTTCATGTTTGCCAAGGGCTGGGAGGAAGGCTGCCCGGGCTGTTCATTCCTCAGCGACCACATCGACGGCGCCAACCTGCACCTGGCCCATCACGACATTGCGCTGGTGGCGGTGTCCCACGCACCGTTCGCCGAATTCCAGGCGTTCAAGCGCCGGATGGGCTGGAAATTCAAATGGGTGTCGTCCAACGGTTGCGATTTCAACTACGACTTTGGCGTGTGCGCCCGCGCTGAGGATGTCGAAGCAGGCAAGGCTACGTACAACTACGAAAAGACCGACAGCGCCGAGGAAGAAATGCCGGGGCTGAGCGTGTTTTATCGCGCCGACAACGGCGACATTTTCCACACCTACTCAACGTACGCCCGAGGTCTGGACATGCTGGTCGGTGCGTACAACTTTCTCGACCTTACGCCCAAGGGCCGGAACGAGGACGAGATCATGGAATGGGTGCGGCATCATGATCGCTACGACGGCGCCGCAAAATCCAGTTGCTGCCGTGATGGGTAGCCCGTCAGCGTGGACGGGTTCAATGGTGCCGCAGGATGTGCGATGCTAGGTCGAACGAGCCGACACGGCTTCGTTCGACTATAATTGGCACATTCCCGCATCAAGAGGCCGATATGGAAAAGCTGAGTCTGCAAACCAAGAAAGCCTGGTTCGCGAAGCAACGCAGAGCCAATTTCGCGGCCAGCCTGCGCCTGGAAGGCTTTGTTCCATCTCCCACTGATGGCGATATCAAACTTCCCACAAGGGCCGCTGCTTTGAGAGCGGTCCAGCTCTTGAAAGCTTGAGCAACGATAAATACGGTTCTGACCAAGCCCCGGATTGTTATCCGGGCACTGATGTTCTTGTCAATTTGCTCGACTTGCGCAATGCCGAAGACCTAGATGAAGCAGAACGCTACATCAATGAAGTCGCCTCTGCGCGTTTGGAATTCATTCCTCCTCCCTACAGCCTTGCAACTTTAAAACGAGTGCACCGCACCTTGTTTGAAGCGATCTATCCATGCGATCAAGACGAATGGATCAAGGCGTGTATTCACTCCTACCACGGTGATGACGATCTTCTTGTCGATGTATTCAACCGATGCATAGGCATTTCAATTGCCGACGTCGACATTTGACAAAGGCATCACCCCAACGCTAGTCGCAGTGAACTTTTCGCTGGCCAAAACCCTCAACCGGGTAACCCGCCTTAACCGGAACTGAGGCCTGCCCCCATGAAAAACCTGCTCAAGCTCACCCTCGCCGCCACGCTTGCCTGCGCCCTGCCCGTCTGGGCCTGTACGCCGGAAGAAGCCACCGCCAAACGCGAGCAACTGGCCAAGGAAGTCGCGAAGCTCACTGAGCAAAACCCGACCAAGGCCAAGGAGATCAATGCCGAGTTGCAGAAAATGGATCTGGGTACGGCCTCCGCCGATCTGCCGGACAAATGCCAGTTGATTGATCAGCGCTTGAAGGAACTGGGTTCGGCCGAGAAGAAAACCGAGGGATAGCACCCGCGCAGACAACGGCAGGCTTTGGCATCGATCAGGCTGGATCGATACCAGAGCCTGCTTTCTTTTGTCCGGAAACTTGCATTAGTGCATTTTGTTATTTGCACAAATGCATATTCACACCTAGGGTTACCCCGAGCCTGATCGGAACCGGCCATCGGAGATGGCAACCCTTTAGCACTGATCGCTCGGCAATACCGTTATCCCGCAAACGCGGAACGTTTGTTTTCATTCATGGAGGATTGAAAAATGTTAACCACTGAAACAACGGCATTCACCGGCAACACCCTGCCCGAATGTCTGATCGGCCATCTGCTCGACCCGCAACTGGTCGAGGTCGAAGCGGCTGCACAAAACCGTGCCTTGGCGGCCGCCAGCCTGAACTTCACCATGCAGCAACAGACCCAGACCAACTGGTGCTGGGCTGCGGCTTCCGCCTCGGTCGGCAATTATTACGGCACCGGGTCGTGGACCCAATGCGCCGTTGCCAGCGCCGCGCTGGATCGCAACTGCTGCAATCAACCGGGGCCGTGCAACGTGTATGGCTATCTCGACGTTGCGCTGAAAATCACCCGCAGTTTCAACGGCATGAATTCGGGCTCGCTGCAAATGTCGGCCATCCAGAACCAGATCAACATGGGTCGCCCCGTCGGCCTGCGCTGTGCCTGGTACGGCGGCGGAGCGCACTTTCTGGCGATCTACGGCACCAACGGCAATTACGTGCTGGTCGCGGATTCGATTTACGGCTATTCGACCCGCGCGCTGAATTCCTTCCCCGGTTCCTACAACGGTGGCGGCAACTGGACCCACACTTACTTCACGGCGAAAAACCAGGGGGCGGCATCATGAAACTGACTTATCCAAAAGCGCCTTCCAACGGCGTACAGACCTTGCGTCCGGCCCTGCAGGCCGCGTTGCAGACCCAGGGCTTCGGCGTCAATCGCCAGTTCGCCAGTGCTGCGCCTGCCGGGATCAGCCTAAGCGAGGCCTATCGCGGCTACTCGCTCAGTCTGGACGACCTGAGCCAGGGCAAAGGCCTGAAAAACGCCCGAGTGGGTGACTGGCATTACCTGGTGTTTTCCGGCGGGGTATCGATTGCCGATGCGCAATTGGCCGAAGTACGCGGTCACGTCGAGTTCGCCTCGTTGAACCACGGCAACCTGGCGAGCGCCACGGTCGATGCGCTGAAACTGGCGGAGCAATCGCCGCAACTGAAAGGCAAAACCGTTGAGCTGCGGATGCTGTTTGTGTCGGCGCTGCACCTTGTGGCGATCTGGCTGCACGCGGCGGGTGAAGACGTGCTGATCCCGATCGAGCCAACCCCCAAGGAACTGGCACTGACCGGGCTGTACAGCGAGGCCGCCCTGTTCGCACAGCTCAAACCGGCAGCCGATCAGGCCAAGCGGCGTTTTGATGCCGACACCACTGGCCTGCTGGGCAGTTGATAAACGCTGGCAATAAAAAACCCGGACCATGTCCGGGTTTTTCTTTGCCTGCCTGAAACGGCTTATTCCGCCGCTGGCGCTGCCGGTTTGCGGCGTTTCAGCGGGGCCATGCCATCGCTGCTCACCAGAGCGTCCGGCTTCGGACGGTTGGCGCTCTTGCGTTTGGTCGGGGTCTTGGCGGCGGTTTTCTTCTTGTCGCCCTTGGCATCGGTCTTTTTCTTCTTCACGCCGACAGCCTTGCCCGAGGCCTTGACCTTTTTCGGTCCGCCGTAGGTGCCTTTGACTTCCTTGATGGTGCGGCGCTCGAAGCTCTGCTTCAGATAACGCTCGATGCTCGACATCAGGTTCCAGTCGCCGTGGCAGATCAGCGAGATCGCCAGACCGTCGTTGCCGGCACGGCCGGTACGACCGATGCGGTGCACGTATTCGTCGCCGCTGCGCGGCATGTCGAAGTTGATCACCAGATCCAGGCCGTCAACGTCCAGACCACGGGCCGCCACGTCGGTGGCCACCAGGATCTTCACGCCGCCCTGCTTCAGACGGTCGATCGCCAGCTTGCGATCCTTCTGGTCTTTCTCGCCGTGCAGCACGAACGCCTTGTATTCCTGGGCGACGAGGCGACCGTAGATGCGGTCGGCCATGGCCCGGGTATTGGTGAAGACGATGGCCTTCTGATAGGTCTCGTTGGCCAGCAGCCAGTTGACGATCTGTTCTTTGTGCTGGTTGTGGTCGGCGGTGATGATCTGCTGACGGGTGGTGTCGTTCAGTTGGCTGACCGCATTGAGCTGCAGGTGCTCAGGGTTGTTCAGCACCTTGGCGATCATCTCGCGCAGGCCGGAACCACCAGTGGTGGCGGAAAACAGCATGGTCTGCTGACGGTTCGGGCATTCGTCGACCAGACGCTGCACGTCTTCGGCGAAACCCATGTCGAGCATGCGGTCGGCTTCGTCGAGCACCAGCACTTCGACTTCTTTCAGGTCGAGGTTGCCGGCGTTCAGTTGCTCGATCATCCGGCCCGGGGTACCGATCAGGATGTCCGGCACCTTGCGCAGCATGGCGGCCTGGACCTTGAAGTCTTCACCGCCGGTGATCAGGCCGGACTTGATGAAAGTGAACTGCGAAAAGCGCTCGACTTCCTTCAGGGTCTGCTGGGCCAGCTCGCGGGTCGGCAGCAGGATCAGGGTCTTGATGCTGACGCGAACCTTGGCCGGGCCGATCAGGCGGTTGAGGATCGGCAGGACGAAAGCGGCGGTCTTGCCGCTACCGGTTTGCGCCGTCACCCGCAGGTCACGCCCCTGAAGCGCCAGCGGAATGGCCGCGGCTTGCACAGGCGTTGGCTCGACAAATTTCAGCTCGGCCACGGCTTTGAGCAGGCGTTCGTGCAGGGCGAATTGGGAAAACACGGGTGCTACCTCGAAGATATGCAAAAAATCAGCTGCATAGGTTACCGGTTTCGAGCGCTCAGGCCGAGTTTCTTTGTGAAATCCGCCGTAATCAGTGGCTTTTTTGTTGCTCGATTTGTCTCCAACGGTAATACACAGCGTCTTAAATGCTCTAATCGCCCGTCGCGTCTTACAGAAGAATCGTTTCACTCATGGATTTCAAACAGCTCTGGCTCAATGCCCAAGACCTCTGGGGTGCCCTCGAACAGCACCCGCTCCTGCACGCCGGCCTGGCACTGCTCCTGTTATTGGTGATCGCGCTGGTACTCGGACGAGTGGCGCGTTATCTGATCCTGCATGCCAGCCGCATGCTCGGTCGCCAGCCCGCGTTGCACTGGATCAACGACTTTCGCCATAACAAGGTATTTCAGCGTCTGGCGCAGATGACGCCATCGCTGGTGATCCAGTTCGGCCTGCACCTGGTGCCGGAACTGAGCAAGACCGCCACGGTGTTCCTCGGCAACGTGGCGCTGGCGTTCACCATTCTGTTCCTGTTGCTGTCGGTCAGCGCCCTGCTCAATGCGCTGCTGGACATCTACGCCCGCACCGAACACGCCCGCACCCGCTCGATCAAGGGGTATGTGCAACTGGCGAAAATGGTCCTGTACGTGTTCGGCGCGATCATCATCGTCGCCACCCTGATCGACCGTTCGCCGCTGTTGCTGCTGTCGGGTCTGGGTGCGATGTCGGCGGTGATCCTGTTGGTCTACAAGGACACCCTGCTGTCGTTCGTCGCCAGCGTGCAACTGACCAGCAACGACATGCTGCGGGTCGGCGACTGGATCGAAATGCCGCAGGTCGGCGCCGATGGCGACGTGGTCGACATCACCCTGCACACGGTCAAGGTGCAGAACTTCGACAAGACCATCGTTTCCATCCCGACCTGGCGCCTGATGTCCGAGTCGTTCAGAAACTGGCGCGGCATGCAGCAGTCCGGCGGGCGGCGGATCAAGCGCAGCCTGTTCATCGACGCCAGCGGTGTGCGCTTCATCCGCGACGACGAAGAAGAAAAACTCTCCCAGGTGCACCTGCTGACCGCTTACATGGGGCGCAAGAAAGCCGAGCTCAAGGCCTGGAACGAAGCCCAGGGCAACGTCGCGGCGATGTCGGCCAACCGCCGGCGCATGACCAACATCGGCACCTTCCGCGCCTATGCCTTGGCTTACCTGAAGAGCCATCCGGAAATCCAGCCGAACATGACCTGCATGGTCCGCCAGATGCAAACCACCGCCCAGGGCATTCCGCTGGAAATCTACTGCTTTACCACGACCACGGTGTGGGCCGATTACGAGCGGATCCAGGGGGATATTTTCGATTACCTGCTGGCGGTGCTGCCGGAGTTTGGGTTGAGCCTGTATCAGCAGCCGAGCGGTGGGGATTTGCGGTCGGGGTTGTTGCCGGCAGTCCTTGGCGCGAGCCACATTCCAGAAGCCGAAAAACATCTGATGTAGCGCTTTCTTCAAATGCAAAAAAAGACGCAACCTTGGTTGCGTCTTTTTTTTCCCGCCGATTTATCAGGCCTGCCGCTGCGGTGCCTTGTGCACCATGGTGTAGGCGTAGTCGACGCCCATGCCGTATGCGCCGCTGTGTTCCAGCACCAGGTCCATCACTGCCTGATAAGTGTCTTTGTGCGCCCAGTCACGCTGGTACTCGAGCAGCACTTGCTGCCAGGTCACCGGCACCGCGCCGGCCTGAATCATCCGCTGTACCGACATGTCATGGGCTTCCTTGGTGGTGCCGCCGGACGCGTCGGTGACGATGTACACCTCGTAGCCTTCAGCCAGGGCTTCCAGAGCCGGGAAGGTCAGGCAAACCTCGGTCCACAGCGCGGCGATAATCAGCTTTTTGCGCCCGGTGGCCTTCACGGCGTCAACCAGCGCCTTGTCTTCCCAGGAGTTCATCGAGGTGCGCTCGATCGGTTTCTGCTCAGGGTGTACTGCCAGCAATTCCGGCCAGATGTAGCCGCTGAAGCTTTCGGTTTCGACCGAGGTGTAAATGGTCGGCACGTTGAAGATCTTGGCAGCCTTGGCCAGGCCAACGGTGTTGTTCTTCAGGGTCTGACGGTCAATCGACTGTACGCCGAAAGCCATTTGCGGCTGGTGGTCGATCAGGATCAGGGCGGAGTTGGTTGGGTTCAGCAGTTCACGGATAGACATGGCGCGTTCCTTTTGATGTCGATTCAAAGTTTCGATTGGGTATTGGTGAGTCGAGGCGTTTTGCCGTCTGCGGCGTTGTTGTCTCGGCTTGGATGTCACTTTAGGGGCTAGCCGATAAAGGGACAATTCCCTAAAATCGAGAATCATTGATTCTAAAATAGGGACAATCATGGATCGCATCGAATGCATGCGCGCCTTCGTGGTGACGGTCGGCGAGAACGGCTTCGCGGCCGCCGCCCGTGCCATGGACGTGCCACGCTCGAAAGTCAGCAAACAGATTCAGGCGCTGGAAGAAGCCATCGGCGTGCAACTGCTGCAACGCACCACCCGCAGCCTGCACCTGACCGAGGCCGGTGCCGAGTATTTCGAAGCGGCGCGGGAAGTGATTGCGGCGCTGGACGAGGCCGAGCAGCGAGCTCGGGACGGAGTTGGCGAATTGCGCGGGGTGTTGCGGGTGAACGCACCGATGTCGTTCGGCCTGCGGCGGCTGGGCAAGCTGATTCCGCTGTTCAATGAGCAACACCCGAACATCGAACTGCAACTGGTGCTCAGCGACCAGCAGGTCGATCCGGTGCGCGGCGGCTTCGACGTGACCATCCGCATCGCCAGCCTGCCCGACTCGACCATGATCGCCCGGCAACTGGCGCCCGCCCCACGAATCATGGTCGCCTCCTCCGCTTACCTCGAACGCGCAGGCACGCCGCAGACCCCGCAGGATCTGCGCTCACATCAATGCTTGAACTACGGCTATCTGCAGAGCGGCGTCAGCCTGCAACTGTGCAACGGCAAAGAAACGCAGCGGGTCAACGTGACCGGGCCGCTGCACGCCAACAACGGCGACTTGCTGGCGCAAGCGGCCGAGGCCGGCATGGGCATTGCGCTGCTGCCGGACTTCATCGTCGAAGAGGCACTGGCGGCCGGGCGGCTGGTGCCGGTGCTGTGCGAATGGCAGGCGCCGGCGATCACCATCAACGCGGTGTATTCGTCAGCGCGACGAGTGCCGCAGAAGACTCGGGCGTTTATCGCGTTTCTGGTGGAGCAATTGGCGCCGACTGGCGAATCCCCAACCGGCTGATCCACACCGCCGCCAGAATCACGCAGCCACCGAGGAACAACCGCCCGAGCTCCTCGTGCTGATTCCAGATCAGCAGGTTCAGCAGCAACCCAACCGGTACATGCAGGTTGTTCATCACCGCCAGGGTGCCGCCGTTGACCAGGCAAGCACCCTTGTTCCACCAGTACAAACCGAGTGCGGTGGAGACCAGACCAAGGAACACCAGCACACCCCATTGCAGCGGCGCTTCCGGCAGGAAGTTGGATTTACCGAACAGCAGGAACGCCGGCAGCGCCACCGCGAGTGCGCCGAGGTAGAAGAAACCGAAACGACGGTAATGCGGCAGATCGCTCGGGTGTTTCGCCACCAGATGCTTGTACAGCACCTGCCCGGCGGCGTAGGTGAAGTTGGCCAGTTGCAGCAGCAAAAAGCCCATGAAGAAGTCCGGGTTGATCCGGTCGTAGCGAATCACCGCCGCGCCTGCGACCGCCACCAGTGCCGCGATCAGCGCCCACGGGTTGAAGCGTCGGTTGAGCGCGTCTTCGATCAGCGTCACGTGCAGCGGCGTGAGGATAGTGAACAGCAGCACTTCCGGCACCGTCAGCACCCGGAAGCTCAAATACAGGCAGACGTAAGTCACGCCGAACTGCAACGCGCCGATCAGCAGCATGCCGCGCATGAACGCCGGTTCCACCGAGCGCCAGCGGGTCAGCGGAATGAACACCAGCCCGGCCAGTACCACACGCACCAGCACCGCGAAGTAGCTGTCGACATGACCGGCCAGGTATTCGCCGATCAGACTGAAGGAAAACGCCTGGATCAGCGTGACAAAAAGTAGATAGCCCATGCTCGCCTCGATTTCGAATGGCGGCGACGATAGCGTTTTTTGCCGGCCATCGCTAAATCCCGGGCAAAAAAAAGCCCGATCTCGCTAAAGCGTTCAATCGGGCTACAGCACTCAGGAGCAACAAGTGCAAAGGGAGGTTCGATGCGCGTAGAGCCTTGAAGGGGTTGCGCCAGGTCACTAGAACAATCGGCGATTATCTGGCGATTAACATATCAGGCGACCTGGGACAGTTTGGCGTTGGCCTGGTTGAGGCCTTTCTCCTGGAAGTCGCCGCCCAGGTTCATGCCTTCGGCGTGGATGAAGGTCACGTCATTAATGCCGATGAAGCCCATCACCTGACGCAGGTACGGTTCCTGATGATCCGCCGGGCCGCCGGCGTAGATGCCGCCGCGAGCGGTCAGCACGTAGGCACGCTTGCCGCTGAGCAGGCCTTGCGGGCCGGTTTCGGTGTACTTGAAGGTCACGCCGGCACGCAAGACGTGGTCGAGCCAGGCTTTCAGGGTGCTCGGGATGGCGAAGTTGTACATCGGCGCAGCCATCACCAGCACGTCGGCGGCCAGCAATTCATCGGTCAATTCGTTGGAACGGTCCAGCGAGGCCTGCTCGCTGTCGTTGCGCTGCTCGGCGGACTTCATCCAGCCGCCCAGCAGGTTGATGTCCAGGTGCGGCACCGGGTTCACGGCGAGGTCACGTACGGTGATCTGATCGGCCGGATGCGCCGCTTTCCATTGACCGATAAAGGTCTGGGTCAGTTGACGGGAAACCGAGTCTTGCTGGCGGGCGCTGCTTTCGATGATCAGAACGCGGGACATGTTGTGTAGCCTCCATCCGAGAATGTTGTAAGTCGATGGAGTGAAGGTTAAACAGTGCCGTATCGATGAAAAAGCGCAAATAATTGCTGCAAAGCATCGAAAAATTCGTTTAGATGCAAGCCGCAGCCTGTGGAAGCCCGCTCCCACAGGCCCATGACGCTATTTCGGGGTGCAGCTCAGCTTGATGCGCAGCTTGATGATGGTCCGGGTGAACTTGGCCGTGGCGTTCTTATGCTTACCCGCAGCCACTTCGATGTTGCGGGTACGCGGCGCTTCCGGGCCGTTGGTGAACACCACCTTGCAGGTCGCGTCGACGTCGCCGTAGTTGTTGACCTGGATGGAGCCGATGTCGTTATCGGTGTCAAACGCGTTGTAGTCGATCTTCAGGCCGTTGAGATCTTTCTCCACATCGATCGGGTACGCGAACGCAGTCAGCGGAAGCAGCGCCAGCAACACACAACAGAATTTTTTCATTCGGCAGTCTCCATGAGGGACCGCCAGCTTAGGACAAGAGGAGCTATTGATGAAAGCGCCCCGCGTGACCCTTGATCAATGGCGAACGTTGCAGGCCGTGGTCGACCACGGCGGATTCGCCCAGGCCGCCGAGGCCCTGCACCGTTCGCAATCGTCGGTGAGCTACACCGTCGCCCGCATGCAGGATCAGCTCGGCGTGCCGCTGTTGCGCATCGACGGTCGCAAGGCTGTACTGACCGAAGCCGGCGGCGTGCTGCTGCGCCGCTCGCGACAGCTGGTGAAACAGGCCAGCCAGCTGGAAGACCTTGCCCATCACATGGAGCAGGGTTGGGAAGCCGAAGTGCGGTTGGTGGTGGACGCCGCCTACCCCAGCGCCCGTATCGTGCGCGCATTGACCGCTTTCATGCCGCAGAGCCGTGGCTGCCGGGTGCGTCTGCGTGAGGAAGTGCTGTCGGGCGTCGAAGAAGTGCTGCTTGAAGGTGTGGCCGATCTGGCCATCACCGGCCTGAGCATTCCCGGTTACCTCGGCGCGGAATTGAGCGATGTCGAATTTGTCGCCGTCGCCCATCCTGACCATGCGCTGCACCGGCTCAACCGCGAGCTGAGCTTTCAGGACCTGGAAACCCAGATGCAAGTGGTGATCCGCGACTCCGGCCGCCAGCAACCCCGGGACGTCGGCTGGCTCGGCGCCGAGCAGCGCTGGACCGTCGGCAGCCTCGCCACGGCCGCGACGTTCGTCAGCAGCGGCCTGGGATTCGCCTGGCTGCCACGCCACATGATCGAGCGGGAACTGAAAGACGGCTCGCTCAAGCTGCTACCGTTGGACAGAGGCGGCAATCGCAACTCCAGTTTCTATCTGTATTCGAACAAGGACAAACCCTTGGGCCCAGCCACGCAAATCCTGATCGAACTGCTGCGCACCTTCGACACCCTGCCGCTGGACGCACCGTTCGCCGCCCCCGAACAAGCCTGACACGGAGTTCACCGATGGCGTATTTCGAGCATGAAGGTTGCAACCTGCACTACGAGGAATATGGCCACGGCGTTCCGTTGCTGCTGGTTCACGGTCTGGGCTCCAGCACCCTGGACTGGGAAATGCAGATCCCGGTACTGGCCGCGCATTACCGGGTGATCGTCCCGGACGTGCGCGGTCACGGTCGCTCCGACAAGCCCCGCGAGCGCTACAGCATCGCCGGCTTCAGCGCCGACATCGTTGCCCTGATCGAACACCTGAAGCTTGGCCCGGTGCACTACGTCGGGCTGTCCATGGGCGGCATGATCGGCTTCCAGTTCGCTGTCGATCAGCCCCGGATGCTCAAGAGCCTGACCATCGTCAACAGTGCCCCCGAGGTCAAGTTGCGCAGCCGCGACGATTACTGGCAGTGGTTCAAGCGCTGGAGCCTGATGCGCCTGCTCAGCCTCGCCACCATCGGCAAGGCCCTTGGCGCCAGGCTGTTCCCCAAACCGGAGCAGGCGGATTTGTGCCAGAAGATGGCAGAGCGCTGGGCAAAAAACGACAAACGTGCTTATCTCGCCAGCTTCGATGCGATTGTTGGCTGGGGGGTTCAGGAACACCTTTCCCGGGTCACCTGTCCAACCCTCGTCGTCAGCGCCGACCGGGACTACACCCCCGTTTCGCTGAAAGAAACCTATGTCAGACTGCTGCCCGATGCGCGGCTGGTGGTGATCGCCGATTCACGCCACGCCACCCCGCTCGACCAGCCCGAACGCTTCAATCAAACGCTGCTGGAGTTCCTCGCCACAGCCGATAATCACCCTCAGGATCACTGACCCATGCTGAAAAAACTCGCCCTCGCCGCCGGCACCGTGCTGTTCGCCGCCAACCTGATGGCTGCCACGCCGGCGAAAGCGCCGCACGTGCTGCTGGACACTACCAACGGCCAGATCGAAATCGAACTGGACCCGGTCAAGGCGCCGATCAGTACCAAGAACTTCCTCGAGTACGTCGACAGCGGTTTCTACAACAACACCATTTTCCACCGCGTGATCCCGGGTTTCATGGCCCAGGGCGGCGGCTTCACCCAGCAGATGCAACAGAAAGACACCAAGGCCCCGATCAAGAACGAGGCCAGCAACGGCCTGCATAACGTTCGCGGCACCCTGTCGATGGCCCGTACCTCCAACCCGGACTCGGCAACCAGCCAGTTCTTCATCAACGTGGCCGACAACGCCTTCCTCGATCCGGGCCGTGACGCCGGTTACGCGGTGTTCGCCAAAGTGGTCAAGGGCATGGACGTGGTCGACATCATCGTCAACTCCCAGACCACCACCAAACAGGGCATGCAAAACGTGCCGATCGACCCTGTGATCATCAAGTCGGCCAAGCGCATCGACTAAGCTTTACAGGGCATATCGAGCGGCGCTGGCTGATGTCACGCCGCTCACACTGATAAAAGGAGAGCCCGTGCTCCGGGCGGTTATCTGATGCTCTATCGCCGTTTCGAACAACTGATCGACATATTCCGCGATGCGCCTACGGCATCCCCGCCGGACCGCGTTCTGCCCTTCTACACCTATTACCTGAAGCAGGTCTGGCCGAGTTTCGTCGCCCTGCTGATCGTCGGCCTGTTTGGAGCCCTGATCGAAGTGGCGCTGTTCAGTTATCTGAGCCGCATCATCGACCTCGCCCAGGGTACGCCGAACGTCGACTTCTTCAAGGTGCACGGCGTCGAACTGGCGTGGATGGCGGTGGTAGCGTTACTGCTACGCCCGCTGTTTCTGGCGCTGCACGACATGCTGGTACACCAGACCCTTAGCCCGAGCATGACCAGCCTGATTCGCTGGCAGAATCACAGTTACGTGCTCAAGCAGAGCTTGAACTTCTTCCAGAACGACTTCGCCGGGCGCATCGCCCAGCGCATCATGCAGACCGGCAACTCGCTGCGCGATTCCGCCGTGCAAGCGGTGGACGCGTTGTGGCATGTGCTGATCTACGCGATCAGTTCGCTGGTGCTGTTCGCCGAGGCCGACTGGCGCCTGATGATCCCGTTGCTGACGTGGATCGCCGCCTACATCGGCGCGCTCTATTACTTCGTGCCACGGGTCAAGGACCGTTCGGTGGAAGCCTCCGACGCGCGCTCGAAGCTGATGGGCCGGATTGTCGACGGCTACACCAACATCGCCACCCTGAAGCTGTTCGCCCACACCAACTTCGAGCAGCACTACGCCCGCGAAGCGATCCAGGAACAGACCGAAAAAGCCCAACTGGCCGGCCGCGTGGTCACCAGCATGGACGTGGCCATCACCACCATGAACGGCCTGTTGATCGTCGGCACCACCGCGCTGGCCCTGTGGCTGTGGACGCAATCGCTGATCAGCGTCGGCGCCATCGCCCTGGCCACCGGCCTTGTCATCCGCATCGTCAACATGTCCGGGTGGATCATGTGGGTGGTCACCGGCATTTTCGAAAACATCGGCATGGTCCAGGACGGTCTGCAGACTATCTCGCAACCGGTCAGCGTCACCGACCGGGAGCAAGCCAAACCACTGGCCGTGGCCCGTGGTGAAGTGCGTTTCGAGCACGTGGATTTTCACTACGGCAAGAAGAAAGGCATCATCGGCGACCTCAACCTGACCATCAAACCCGGCGAGAAAATCGGTCTGATCGGCCCGTCCGGCGCCGGCAAATCGACCCTGGTCAACCTGCTGTTGCGCCTGTACGACGTCGAAGGCGGGCGGATCCTGATCGACGGCCAGAACATCGCCGAAGTCGGCCAGGAAAGCCTGCGCGCGCGGATCGGCATGATCACCCAGGACACTTCGCTGCTGCACCGTTCGATCCGCGACAACTTGCTGTACGGCAAGCCCGACGCCACTGACGCCGAACTCTGGGAAGCGGTGCGCAAGGCCCGTGCCGATGAGTTCATTCCGCTGCTGTCGGACGCCGAGGGGCGCACAGGATTCGATGCGCATGTCGGCGAACGCGGGGTGAAACTGTCCGGTGGTCAGCGTCAGCGGATCGCGATCGCGCGGGTGCTGCTCAAGGACGCACCGATCCTGATCATGGACGAAGCGACCTCGGCCCTGGACTCGGAAGTCGAAGCGGCGATTCAGGAAAGCCTGGAAACCCTGATGCAGGGCAAGACCGTGATCGCCATCGCCCACCGCCTCTCGACCATTGCCCGCATGGACCGGCTGGTGGTGCTGGAAAACGGCAAGATCGCCGAAAGCGGCAACCATGCCGAACTGCTGGCCCACGGCGGATTGTATGCGCGGTTGTGGGCGCACCAGACCGGAGGGTTTGTCGGCATCGATTGATCCTGCGTCAAAACACAAAAACCGCCAGAGCCCTTTAACCACGGGCTCTGGCGGTTTTTTATCGCCTGCTGGAAATCCCCTGAAACCCTGCTGTAATCAGCGAAGGCTCCGGAACGGAACCTGTCGTAAATCTGCAGGGACGCACCACTGGATGCAGTCTCGATAGCACGCCTATCAAGGACTCTGTCATGTCTCTGTTCAAACGTTCAGTCACTGAGTTGTTGGGTACGTTCTGGTTGGTGTTGGGCGGGTGCGGCAGTGCGGTCATTGCCGCGTCTTCACCCTTGGGAATCGGAGTGCTGGGGGTCGCCCTGGCGTTTGGTCTGACGGTGCTGACGATGGCGTTTGCCATCGGCCACATCAGCGGCTGTCACCTCAACCCGGCCGTGTCGGTCGGTCTGGTCGTCGGCGGTCGGTTCCCGGCCAAAGAACTGCCTGCCTACGTCATCGCCCAGGTGATCGGCGGGATTCTGGCAGCGGCCCTGCTCTACCACATCGCCAGCGGCAAGGAAGGTTTCGACATCGCCGCAGGCCTTGCCTCCAACGGTTATGGCGAACACTCGCCGGGCAAATACTCGATGGCATCCGGGTTCGTCACCGAGCTGGTGATGACCGCCATGTTCGTGGTGATCATCCTCGGCGCCACCGACAAACGCGCCCCGGCAGGTCTGGCACCGATCGCCATCGGCCTGGCCCTGACGCTGATCCACCTGATCTCTATCCCGGTCACCAACACCTCGGTCAACCCGGCCCGCAGCACGGGCCCGGCGCTGATGGTCGGCGGCTGGGCCATCGCCCAGTTGTGGATGTTCTGGGTCGCGCCGCTGCTGGGAGCGGTGGTCGGCGGCGTGCTCTATCGCTGGCTGGGCAAGGAAGACAGCTGAAGGAGCCGGCGAGGATCAGACCTGCCGATACGGCAAGGCGCTCCTCGCCTCTTCGGCATAGGCCAGTACACCGGCGCGCTCCTGGTGCAGGAAGTCTTTGACCGCGGCTTTCAAACCGGGATGGCGCAGGTAATGCCAGGAATGGGTGATCACCGGTTCGAAACCGCGAATCAGTTTGTGCTCACCCTGGGCACCGGCATCGAAACGTTGAAATCCATTGGCAATCGCATAGTCCATGCCCTGATAGAAACAGGTCTCGAAGTGCAGCCGGTCGAACTCGGCCAGGCATCCCCAATAGCGTCCGTAAAAACTGTCGCCGCCCACCAGGCTGAACGCCATCGCCACCGGCCGTGAGCCCTGTCGGGCCAGGACCACGCGAATCGATTCCGGCATGCGCTCGGCCAGCAGGCTGAAGAATTCCCGCGTCAGGTACGGCGCCTGCCGGCGTACCGCGTAGGTGTTGGCGTAACAGGCGTAGACAAAATCCCACTGCGCCTCGTCCAGCTCGCGTCCTTCCAGCCATTCGAACTCGAAACCCTGCCCCGCCACTTGTTCGCGCTCCTTGCGCATCTGCTTGCGCTTGCGCGAGGCGAGCACGTCGAGGAAATCCTGAAAGTCGCGGTAGCCGCGATTCTGCCAGTGGTACTGACAGCCGATGCGTTGCAGCCAGCCCGGCTGCTCGGCCATGGCGGCATCGGTGAACGCGTCGGTGAAGTTGATGTGAGCACTGGAGAGCTCTTCGACTTCCAGATACCCCGGCAGGCTCTTGAGCAGTTCGAATCCGTCCTCGACATTCGCTGCCAGCAACCGTGGGCCACTGACAGGGCTGAAGGGCACCGCGCTCAAGAATTTGGGGTAGTAATCGATGCCGGCCCGGGCGCAGGCATCGGCCCAGCCGTGGTCGAACACGTATTCGCCGTAGGAATGCCACTTGCGATAACCGGGCAACGCCGCGATCACCCGCCCCGCTTCGACGTGCAGCAAATGCTCCGCTTGCCAACCGGTGTGCGGGCCGACGCTGCCGCTGTCCTCCAGCGCAGAAAGAAACGCATGGCGCAGAAACGGCTGGTTTTGCGGGACCAGAACATCCCAGTCGGACGCTGGAATTTCCGACAGTTTGTGCAGACGTTGCAGCGGCATTTTCCTCTCCACTTTCGGGCGTGAACGCCCGGCGAGTATCGCTGATCGGCCGGGCGTTGCCCACGTCAGATTGCGCGACAGCGCTCTGGATCAATAGTTCACGGCCATTTTGTATCGTCATCAACCTGCCATCATCGTGCCACTGCTCTGTCATAAACCATCGCGATACTGGCGCCTGTTTTTAGAGCGCCGGGTTCTACCCCGGACACTGTTTTCCGACCGTCAAACCGTCGGTTGTGCCCAGGATGGTTCAGCCATCCCCTTTTCATCTTCGGAGATTGCTATGCGTCTTGCTTCCACGAAAACTGCGGCGGCCCTGTGCGGTGGCCTGTTGCTGGCCATGAGTGTACCGGCCAGTGCCGCAGTCGACGCCAAACTGCTCGACATGCTCAAGGCTAACGGTTCGATTTCCCAGGCGCAGTACGTTGAGCTGCAAACTGAACTGGCCAAGGATCAGAAGGCCCAGCAAATCGCGCAGCAGGCGCAGCAAGAGACCAACGAGCAAATCGCGGCGACCGCGAAGAAAACCAACGAGCTCAGCAGTTTCGACCAGAAACTGGCCTGGGCCGCCAAGACCCAATTCAAGGGCGACGTGCGTATCCGTCAGGAAACCATCAAGATCGACGGCGAACCGAATAACGGCGGCCGCGACAAGGATCGCCAGCGCATCCGTGCCCGTCTGGGTGCCTACACCGAGATCAACCCGCAAGTCGACACCGGCATCCGCATCGCCACCGGCGGCGGCGACGACGCCCGTTCGACCAACCAGGACCAGGACAACTACTTCGACAAGAAGCAGATCTGGCTCGACCTGGGCTACATCGACTACCACCCGGATCAGATCAAGAACCTGCACATCATCGGCGGCAAGATGCTGCAACCGTGGGTGAGCATGGGCGACGTGATCTGGGACAGCGACATCAACCCGGAAGGTCTGGCCGTTACCTACAAGTATCCATTGGGCAGCAGCGTCGAGCTGTTCGGCAGCCTGGGTAATTACAATCTCAAGGACAACGTGGACGGCGACGGCGTGCAATTCCGTCATGACCTGCGTCTGACCGCCGGTCAGTTGGGCAGCCGCTTCGCCATCACCGACAACCTGAAACTGACCCTGGGCGGCAGCGTCTACGCCTACCAGAACGACGAAGACAGCCGTTGCACCGGCACCTCCACGCCGTGCGCCCTGGCCGTCAACGGCAACTCGGCGAACAACGAATTCCGTCTGTACGAAGGCTTCAGCCAGGTCGACATCGGCGGCCTGCCAATGCCGCTGTCGTTCTATGGCCAGTACGTGAAGAACAACGATGCAGTGACCGATCAGGACACCGCGTGGCTGGTCGGTGCCAAATCGAAAGTCTTCGGCCTGAACCTCGACTACAACTATCGTGACGTGCAGCGTAACGCTGTGGTCGGCGCCTTCACCGATTCGGACTTCGCCAACGGCACCACCGGTTCCCGTGGCCACAAGTTCAAGGTCGGTTACGACATCGACAAGAACTTCGCCATTGGCGCGACTTACTTCCTGACCAAGGCCGACTTCTCCAGCCGTACCCAGCGTGATGCAGACACCAACACCCTGCAGCTGGATGCGGAAGCGAAGTTCTAAAAAATCAGCGACAAGCGGCAAGTTTCAAGCTGCAAGTGAATGCCTCACTTGCAGCTTGAAGCAGCTTTTGTTCAACAGACTGGCGCGGCCGCAGCGATCCCCATCATCCGTTCGCTGCGGCCGCGCCAGTCTGTGTTTTCAGGATCGATCCTTGCGCCGCAGCTCTGCCAGCTGCTCGGCCAAGGCGTCCACGCCCTCTTCAGGCTTTTGCGGCATCGCTCGCAAAGTCGCCTGCATCAAACGCATCTGGCGAATGAATCGCCGGCAATTGCGGCAGAACATCAGGTGATGACGCACCATCAGTTTCTCGCGAAAGCTCAACTGGCCATCAAGATAATCGCTGGATCGCGCCACTTGCTCCTTGCAGGTCAACATTCTCCCGTCTCCTCAAAATGCTCCACGGTCGCAAAGACCTTCAAACGCGCCCGATGCAGCAGCACGCGGACATTGGAGAGCGAGATCTCCAGAAGATTACAGATCTCCTCCAGCTCCAGACCCTGGCGCTCGCGCAGCGTGAGCACACTGCTCTGAAGTTCGGAGAGACTGAGCAACGTATGCTCCAGGCATTCACGCAGCTCGCCTTCGGTCAGCAATGCCTCGGGGGTGTCCTGGTGCCAGGCGAACGGTGCGACCAGCCAGTGGCCGTCGCCGGGAGAAAAACGATCGTCGTCGATGGTGCCGTGGGGGGACGGCAGATCATCCAGCAATACTTCGCGACGATTGAGTTTGTAGCGGCTCTTGGCCGAGTTGGCAGTAATGGTCAGCAGCCAGGTCTTGAGGCTGGAGCGCCCCTCGAAGCGACTGATATGACGCACCACCGACAGCCAGGCATCCTGCACCACTTCTTCGACATGGCGCTGGCCGACAATCGCGTACGCGACCGCGCGCATAGGGCTTTGATAGGTACTGACCAGTTCCTTGAATGCCTTTTGCTCACCGGCGAGCAGGCGCTCAAGTAGTCGGGTGTCGTCTACCGCCATCCATCATTCCCCTTTTTCTGTCTTCGAAAGAATAGCGGCAGGACTATTCGCCTGCCGCCACGTTCGAAAATTACAGCGTTCGCGCCGATTCGGATGTAGGAAACGTCAGCGCGATTAAGAGGAAATGAACTCGCTCTTAACGTTTACGCAGAATCACGCTACCAATCGAGTAACCGGCACCGAACGAACTCAGCACCGCCAGCGAACCGGCCGCCAGATCGTCCTGATATTTGTGGAACGCAATCACGGAACCGGCGGAGCTGGTGTTGGCGTAGGTGTCGAGAATCACCGGGGCTTCTTCTTCGGTGGCTTCGCGGCCCAGCAGCTTGCGCACGATCAGGTGGTTCATGCTCAGGTTGGCCTGGTGCAGCCAGAAGCGCTTTACGTCACCGACATTGAGCTTGTTCTCTTCCAGATGCTCGCCAATCAGTTCGGCCACCATCGGGCAAACATCCTTGAACACCTTGCGGCCTTCCTGCACGAACAGTTTGTCGCGGGCGCCGATGCCCTCTTCCGCTGCGCGGTTGAGGAAGCCGAAGTTGTTGCGGATGTTGTTGGAGAACTTGGTCAGCAGTTTGGTGCTGACCACGTCGAACTGGTGCTTGGAGGTTGCCAGATCGGCGCGCTCGATAATCACGGCGGTGGCCGCGTCACCGAAGATGAAGTGGCTGTCGCGGTCACGGAAGTTCAGGTGGCCGGTGCAGACTTCCGGGTTGACCATCAGGATTGCCCGGGCCTGGCCCAGTTGCACGGTGTTGGCGGCTTGCTGGATGCCGAAGGTGGCCGACGAGCAGGCAACGTTCATGTCGAAACCGAAACCCTGGATGCCCAGCGCTTCCTGGACTTCGATGGCGATGGCCGGGTAGGCGCGTTGCAGGTTGGAGCAGGCGACGATCACGCCGTCGATGTCGGCGGCGGTCTTGCCGGCACGTTGCAGGGCTTGCTCGGCAGCGCCGATGGCCATCTGGCAAAGCACCGACCATTCGTCGTTGGAACGCTCCGGCAGGCGTGGCGCCATGCGCGCAGGGTCGAGGATGCCATCCTTGTCCATGACAAAGCGGCTCTTGATGCCGGAAGCTTTTTCGATGAACGCGGCGCTGGACTCGGTCAGGGCCTGGACTTCGCCGCTGGCGATGGCTTCGGCGTTGTCCGCATTGAACTGGGCGACGTAGGTATTGAAGGACTGCACCAGCTCTTCGTTGGAGATGCTGTTGGCCGGGGTGTACAGGCCGGTGCCGCTGATGACGACGTTATGCATGGTCGTTTCTCTAATCTGTTCAGGCAGAAAGTGCTGGCACCGACGTGCCAACACGCAAAGGGTCCATTCCCGTATCAAGGGACGCAAAAACCAGGCATCGCTTTATTCCGCTGCGCGGCCCGGCAAAGGCTCTGGGACGCGAAAACGGCATTTATGGTGGCGAAGTTTGCCATAAACCCAAGGTTTTGGCCCCATTCTCAAGTTTGCTGATCGTTCCCACGCTCCGCGTGGGAAAGCAGCCAGGGACGCTCCGCGTCCCAAAAGCGGACGCAGAGCGTCCGGGGAAGCGCTACCACGCAGAGCGTGGGAGCGATCAGGCACTCGCTAGGGTTCGACCTGCGTCCATTGTTTGTTCAGCCGCTTGTCGGAGATCGGCACTTTCGTCCCCAACTGCTGGGCGAACAGCGAAACCCGATACTCCTCCAGCCACCAGCGATACAGCTCGAGTTGCGGATCGCGTTTGCCTTCCTGAGCATGTTTGGCGGCGCGGGTCTGGTATTGCGTCCAGAGCCCGGCGAGTTCGCCGCTCCAGACCCGATCCTTCTGCACCTGCGCGCCCAGCTTCTCGAAACGCTGCTCGACCGCTTTCAGATAGCGCGGTAACTCCTTGAGCCAGAGCATCGGCGTTTCCCGGACGAAGCCCGGATACACCAGATGGCTGAGCTGCTGCTTGATGTCGTTAAGCGCCACGGCCTGAGCCAGATCGATCTTGCCCTTGAAGCGTTTTTGCAGACCGTGCCAGAGCTTGAGGATTTCCAGCGTCAGCCGTGCCACGCGCTCGGCGTGTTCGGTCCAGCTGCCGCGCTTGCGCTCGGCCAGCGCCGCCAGACCTGCGCCGTCACGCGGCAACGGGTCTTCGCCCTCGAGAATGCAGCTGTCGAGGCTGGCCAGCAGAATGTCTTCGACCAGCGCATCGACCCGACCCAGCTCGCGGTACAGCAAACCCAGTTCGGTCAGGCCCGGCAACTTGCCGCGCAGGAACTTGGCCGGTTCCGCCAGTTGTTGCATCAGCAGGCGTTGCAAGGCGCGGCGGTGCTGGAATTCAGCTTCGGCCGGCGTCGAGAAGCGCCCTTCCTTGACCGTGCCGCCCTCTTCCACCAACGCCGGATAGACCGTCATCGACAGCCCGGCGATCTTCTGCTGAGTCTTTTCCGCCACCGGCGCGAAGACCTTGGCCTCCACCGGTTGCTGACTTTTCGCACTTTGCGGCACGGCCAACGCAGCCTGGCTGGCTTCGGCGAAACGTGCGGTCAGCTCGGCCAGATCCCGGCCTTCGCCTAGGAACTTGCCTTGGCCGTCGACGATTTCCAGGTTCATCCGCAGGTGGCTTTCAACCTGCTGCGCCGCTTCGGCCCAAGCCTCATCGCTGACCCGCGCACCGGTCATGCGCAGCAGTTCACGGCCCAGCGCTTGCGGCAACGAACCTTCGGCAAAGGTCATGCGTTGCAGCGCGGCCTTGATGAAGTCCGGCACCGGCACGAAGTTTTTGCGCAATGCCTTGGGCAGGTTGCGCACCAGCGCAATGCATTTGGCTTCGATCAGCCCCGGCACCAGCCACTCCAGGCGCTCCGGCGGCAGCATCGGCAACAGCGGCGCCGGCACACGCAGGGTCACACCGTCGCGCGGGTGATTCGGTTCGAAGTGATAACTCAGAGCCAGTTCCAGATCGCCGATGTGCAGCGTGTCCGGATAATGCTGGGCGGTGACTTCGCTGGCTTCGCGGGCCAGCACGTCTTCCTCGCGCATGATCAGCAGTTGCGGATCTTTCTGGCTGTTGACCCGATACCAGCTATCGAACGTCGCGGTCTGGTGAATCTCCGCCGGCAGTCGCGCGTCGTAGAACCCGAAGAGGGTTTCCTCGTCGGCCAGAATGTCCCGGCGACGGGCCTTGGCTTCCAGTTCGTCGAGCTGTTCGAGCAATTGCTTGTTGGCGGTCAGGCACTTGGCCCGGGACTGAATCTCGCCCCGCACCAGACCTTCGCGGATGAACAGCTCCCGCGAAACCACGGGATCCACCGGGCCGTAATGCACTGGCCGGCGACCGACCACGATCAGGCCGAACAGGGTGATCTGCTCGAACGCCACGACCTGGCCGCGCTTCTTCTCCCAGTGAGGTTCGAAGTGGTTCTTCTTGATCAGGTGCCCGGCCAGCGGCTCGATCCAGTCGGCGTCGATCTTCGCCACCATCCGCGCGTAGAGCTTGGTGGTTTCCACCAGTTCGGCGGTCATCACCCACTGCGGGCGTTTCTTGCCTATGCCTGACGACGGGTGAATCCAGAACCGCCGCTGACGGGCGCCAAGATAGTCGCCGTCCTCGGTTTTCTGGCCGATCTGGCTGAGCAGGCCGACCAGCACCGCTTTGTGCAGCTTCGGATAATCCGCTGGCTCTTTGTTCAGGCTCAGCTGCAAGTCGCGACAGATCAGGCTCAACTGACGGTGGGAATCACGCCACTCGCGCAGGCGCAGATAATTGAGGAAATTCTTCCGGCACCAATTGCGCAGCGGACTGGCGGTCAACGCTTGGCGCTGTTCTTCGAAGCCACGCCACAGATTGACCAGCCCGGCGAAGTCCGAATCGGCGTCCTTCCACTGCGCGTGGGCCTGATCAGCGGCTTGCTGACGCTCCGGCGGACGCTCGCGCGGGTCCTGAATCGACATGGCGCTGGCGACGATCAGCACTTCCTGCAGGCTGCCGAGTTTTGCCGCTTCCAGCAGCATGCGGCCCATGCGCGGGTCCACCGGCAGGCGCGCCAGCTGGCGGCCGAGCGGGGTCAGCTGGCTGTTGCGATCCACCGCCGAGAGTTCTTGCAGCAGGTTGAAACCATCGCTGATCGCCTTGCCGTCCGGCGGCTCGATGAACGGGAAATCGGTGATCTCGCCGAGGCGCAGATGGAGCATCTGCAAAATTACCGCCGCGAGGTTGGTACGCAGGATTTCCGGATCGGTAAATTCCGGGCGACCGAGGAAATCCTCTTCGCTGTACAAGCGCACACAAATACCCGGCTCGACCCGGCCGCAGCGACCTTTACGCTGGTTGGCGCTGGCCTGGGAAATCGCTTCGATCGGCAGCCGCTGAACCTTGGCGCGGTAGCTGTAGCGACTGATGCGCGCGGTGCCGCTGTCGATCACGTAACGGATGCCCGGCACGGTCAGCGAGGTTTCGGCGACGTTGGTTGCCAGCACCACGCGACGGCCCGGATGCGACTGGAAAATCCGCTGCTGTTCAGCCGGCGACAGGCGCGCGTACAACGGCAGGATTTCGGTGTGTTTGAGCTGGGCCTTGCGCAGCATGTCGGCGGCGTCGCGGATCTCACGCTCGCCGGGCAGGAACACCAGCACATCACCGGGACTGCGGCGCTCGCTGCGCTCATAGGCGGCGATTTCGTCGAGAGTAGCGAGGATCGCCTGATCGACAGTCAGGTCGTCTTCGACACGGTTGCCCTCTTCGTCCTGCTCAAGCGTCAGCGGGCGATACCAGGTGTCCACCGGGAAAGTACGGCCAGACACTTCGACAATCGGCGCATCGTCGAAATGCCTGGAGAAACGCTCCAGATCGATGGTCGCCGAGGTGATGATGACTTTCAGATCCGGACGACGCGGCAGCAGGGTTTTCAGGTAACCGAGCAGGAAGTCGATGTTGAGGCTGCGTTCGTGGGCTTCGTCGACGATGATCGTGTCGTAGCGTTCGAGGTAGCGATCGTTCTGGGTTTCCGCCAGCAGGATGCCGTCGGTCATCAGTTTGATCAGGGTGTTGGAATCACTCTGGTCTTCGAAGCGCACCTGATAGCCGACCAGCGCGCCCAGCGGCGTACCGAGTTCTTCGGCGACCCGACTGGCCACACTGCGCGCAGCAATTCGCCGAGGCTGGGTGTGGCCGATCAAGCCATGCTGGCCGCGACCGATCTCCAGACAGATTTTCGGCAACTGGGTGGTTTTACCCGAGCCGGTTTCGCCGGCGATGATCAGCACCTGATGCTTTTCCAGGGCCTTCTTGATTTCGTCACGCTTGGCCGCAATCGGCAGGCTGTCGTCGTAACGGATCACCGGCAGGCTGGCCTTGCGCGCCAGCACCTGATCGCAGGACGCCTGCATCCGCGCCACCCACTGGACCAGTTTGGCTTCGTCGGGTTTCTTGCGCAGCTCAAGCAACTGCCGCCGCAGCCGGTGGCGGTCGGCGAGCATGGCGTGATCGAGGTTTTTCAGCAGTTTGTCGATGGAGGGCGATTCGTCGGTCATCGGGTACGCAATTCGGTCGTCTAGTGGCGCAAGGACGCGATTGTCGCAGATTTACGCCTGACTGTGATCGTTCCCATGCTCTGCGTGGGAATGCAGCCAAGGACGCTCCGCGTCCCAAAAGCGGACGCGGAGCGTCCGGTGAGGCATTCCCACGCAGAGCATGGGAACGATCATTAACGGGTTATTCGTTATCCAGGCCCTTGCGCCGATACGGGAAGACATCGATGACTTTCCCCGCCCGAATCGCCTCCTGCAATCCCTTCCAGTAATCGGCGTTATACAACTCGCCATGCAACTGATCGAACAATTTGCGCTGCGCCGCATCGGCAAACAGGAACGGCGGAAACTCCTCGGGGAACACATCCAGCGGACCGATCGAGTACCACGGTTCGGAGGCCATTTCGTCCTCCGGCGTGCGCGGTGCCGGGATGTGGCGGAAGTTGGCTTCGGTGAGGAAACAGATCTCGTCATAGTCGTAGAACACCACCCGGCCATGGCGGGTGACGCCGAAGTTCTTCAGCAGCATGTCGCCGGGAAAGATGTTGGCCGCCGCCAGTTGCTTGATCGCCAGGCCGTAATCCTCCAGTGCTTCGCGCACCTGGGCTTCGTTGGCGTTATCCAGATAGAGATTGAGCGGGGTCATCCGGCGCTCGGTCCAGCAGTGGCGGATCAGCACGGTTTCACCTTCCAGCGACACCGTGGACGGCGCAACCTCCAGCAGTTCCGCCAGGCACGCGGGCTCGAACTTGCTCAGGGGAAAACGAAAGTCGGCGAATTCCTGGGTATCGGCCATGCGCCCGACCCGGTCGACGCTTTTTACCAGTCGATACTTCTCGATCACCGTGGCGCGGTCGACGTTTTTCGACGGCGAGAAGCGGTCCTTGATGATCTTGAACACGGTGTTGAAGCCCGGCAGCGTGAACACGCTCATGACCATGCCGCGCACGCCCGGCGCCATGATGAACTGGTCATCGGTGTTGGCCAGGTGATTGATCAGGGCGCGGTAGAACTCGGACTTGCCGTGTTTGTAAAAACCGATCGAGGTGTACAGCTCGGCGATGTGCTTGCCCGGCAGGATGCGTTTGAGGAAGCCAATGAATTCCGCCGGCACCGGCACATCCACCATGAAATACGAACGGGTGAAGGAGAAGATGATCGACACCTCCGCTTCGTCGGTGATCAATGCGTCGATCTGAATCCCCCGACCCTCGCGGTGCAGCAATGGAATCACCAGTGGCCATTGATCGTCACTGGTGTAGATGCGCCCGACCAGGTACGCGCCCTTGTTACGGTAGAGCACCGAGGAAAACAGCTCGACACTCAGCTCCGGATCCTTGCACACCCAGTCCGGCAGGTTCTCGCGCAGTTGCGCTTCCAGGCGCTGCAAGTCGCCGGGCAAATCGGCGTAGGCCTCGCTGAAGCGATAATCGGCAAAGATGCTCGCGAGCATGCTCGAGATCTGTCCATGGGGCTTGTAGGTGCGGGTCTGTGCGGCCCGCGCGCGGCGCAGGCTCGGGCGCGTGGTGTGGATGAACATGCAGCCGTCGCTGATCAGGTCGTGGCTGAACAGGCCGCAGAAAATCGAGTTGTACCAGGTCTCGGACAGCTCATCGTCGAAGCGCAGGTCGATGATGCTGATGTAGGCGCTTTTCACCAGCGGCCAGCAGGTGACGTCCATCAAGGTGTCCGGCTCGAAATACTCGCGCAGGCGGGCGACGGTTTCACCGACCTTTTCTTCGTAGAGGTTGATCCGGGCCGCCGACGCGGTTTGCGTGTCCTGCCAGCGGGCCTGCTCGAAGCGCTCCCGGGCGCCGTCGGTGATCCGCCGGAAATGCTCGCGGTAATCGTCAAACCCATCGAGGATCAGGCGGGCGATGTCGGTGGCTGGCCATTGCTGCGGCATGGATGAGACCTCTGCGGGAATTGGAGAATCTGTGCTCGAAGGCCTGAGCTTAGCCACGGAAGCGGCTGCAGGAGAAGCGCAATTTCGGCGAAATCCTCTTGCGGGTTGTACAACGACATAGTTTTTATCAAAGTTTTTTTAATCGACCGTTCGGTCAGTAAACGCCCCTTAGGGTTCTCCCCGCCACTGGGCGTCAGCCCGCGATTTGTCGGGGTTTAGGATCCAATTCGGACTCGACATCTCTAATCCGCGCGTTTGCCTGGTTGGTTAAATCCTTTCCATTGCAGACGCAGCCGGCTGAAAACTCGTTTTACCAAAATAGTGGCACTTTGATATACAGCCTGCCATCACCCGCCTCATAACAAGATCCTCGGCCCACGAGGACGACCTCTCTCCCCCAAAGCCCAAGGAGCACATTGATGTCTATCCGGAATCTGCGCATCGGTTTGCGCGCCAGTTTGTGTTTTGCCGTTCTGGCCAGTCTGCTGGTGGTGGTCGGCCTGTTTGGTCTGGGCCAGATGAAAACCCTGCGCGAGAGCGCGGCGGTGATCGAGGAATCGTGGATGCCCAGCATCGAAAGCATCCATGACGCGGCGGCGAACATCGCCAGCATCCGTCTTGAGTCCCTGCGCCTGATCACCAGCACCCAGGCTGCCGTGCGCGAACGCAGCAAAGGCCTTCTCACGGCGCAACGCCAGGAATTGCTCAAGCGCCTCGACGACCACAAAGGCCTGATTGCCAGTGATCAAGAGCGGGCGATGCTGGAAGGCCTGAGCGCAGACACCGCCAAGTACCTGAGCATCCTCGACCAGATCATCAAACAGCTCGACGCTGGACAAAACGATCAGGCCTACGCGCGCCTCACCAATGAACTGGCGCCCCAGGGCACGGTGCTCGACAAGACTCTGGAGCAAATGATCACGCTCAACCAACAAGGCGCGGATACCGCCGCCAAGTCCGCGGCGGCGATGTACCAGCAGGCGCTGTGGATCGTCGCCACAATCATCGTCGTCGCGCTGATTGCCACGTTGCTGCTGGCCTGGTTGCTGACCCGCAGCATCACCGCGCCGATCAATCAGGCGCTGAACGTGGCACGACGGATTGCTTCGGGAGACCTCAGTGGTCGCATCGAAAGCGCGGGGCGCGATGAAGCGGGGCAGTTGCTCACGGCTCTGGCCGAGATGCAGGGCAATCTGCGCTCGACCATTCGCGGCATCAGCGAGTCGGCCCAACAACTGGCCTCCGCTGCCGAGGAAATGAGTTCGGTGATGGAACAGAGCACCCGCGGCCTGCAACAGCAGAATGACCAGATCGAACAGGCTGCCACGGCGGTCACCGAGATGAGCACGGCGGTCGATGAAGTGGCCGCCAATGCGGTGTCCAGTGCCGAAGCGTCCGAAGCCTCGAACGAGGACAGCAAGCACGGGCATGTACAGGTCAGCGAGACCATCAGTTCGATTCAGGAACTGGTCAGCGCCGTGCTCGGCGCCTCCGAACAGGCCGAGGGCCTGGCGACTCAGGCCCAGGACATCAGCAAGGTGCTGGAGGTGATTCGCGGCATCGCCGGGCAGACCAATCTGCTCGCGCTTAACGCGGCCATTGAGGCCGCGCGGGCCGGCGAGGCCGGACGAGGGTTTGCGGTGGTCGCCGATGAAGTCCGCTCGCTGGCCCAGCGCACGCAGAACTCTACCGAAGAAATCGAGCTGATGATCAGCAGCATCCAGCAAGGCACCGGTGCCACTGTCGGGGCTTTGCAAAGCAGTGCCGAACAGGCGAGCCACACACTGCGTCGGGCGAACAGCGCCGGTCAGGCGTTGGAGAAAATCACCGCGTCGATCTCGCAGATCAACCAGCGCAACCTGGTGATCGCCAGCGCCGCCGAGCAGCAGGCGCTGGTGGCGCGGGAAGTCGATCAGAATCTGGTGACCATCCGCGACCTGTCGACCCAGACTGCTGCCGGCGCCACCCAGACGTCTGCCGCCAGTCAGGAACTGTCGCGGCTGGCCGTCGACCTGAACGCCCTGGTGACGCGCTTCGTGATCTGATCAGAAGATTAAATGCCCGATTAGCGGTTGCCATCGCCGGGGCCCTCGGCAACACTCTCGTCCCGATCAAGGAAGGAGTGGCCCGTGAGCCCTGTCGATATATTCCGCATGCTGTCGCTGGCCGCCATCTGGGGCGCGAGCTTCCTGTTCATGCGCATCATCGCTCCGGCGATCGGTACGATTCCCACCGGATTTTTCCGTGTTTCGATTGCCGCCGTCGGCCTGCTGGTGATCCTCGGGCTGATGCGTATCAGCTGGGATTTCAAAGGCAAGCTCAAGACCGTGATGCTGCTGGGCGTGATCAACTCCGGCGTGCCGGCGACGCTGTACTCCGTCGCCGCTCAGGTGCTGCCCGCCGGTTATTCGGCAATCTTCAACGCCACCACCCCGTTGATGGGCGTGTTGATCGGCGGTTTGTTCTTCAGTGAAAAACTCACGCTGGCCAAACTGGCCGGGGTGTTCCTCGGCCTGCTCGGGGTGGGCGTGCTGACTCGCGCCGGGCCGGTCGCCTTCGATCTGCAGCTGCTGATGGGTGCGGTTGCCTGTCTGCTCGCAACCACCTGCTACGGCTTCGCCGGGTTCCTCGCCCGACGCTGGCTGGATCAGGCCGGCGGGCTCGACAGCCGTCTGTCGGCGCTGGGCAGCATGCTCGGAGCGACCCTGTTTCTGTTGCCGCTGTTCGGTTACAGCGTCATCACTGCGCCGCCGGTGAGCTGGGGCGGCTGGAGTGTCTGGTTGTCGCTGCTGGGCCTGGGTCTGGGCTGCACCGCGTTTGCCTACATCATTTACTTCCGCCTGCTGAGCTCCATCGGGCCGGTGAAGTCGATGACCGTGACCTTCATGATTCCGCCGTTCGGCGTGTTGTGGGGGGCGCTGTTTCTCGATGAGCCGCTGTCGATGGCCCACGTGTATGGCGGGGTGTTGATCGCCATTGCGCTGTGGCTGGTGTTGAAACCGGCGGCGGTGAAACCGGCAGAAATCGCCACTCGCTGATTTGCAGATGCACGAAGGCCCGGGAGTTTCCTCCCGGGCCTTTTTCATGCGCGGCGGTCTACGCCGACTTACGGAACACAAACACCAGACCGACGATGATCAACAGCATCCCCAGCACGCTCAACGCCGCCAGACGATTGCCGAAGATCAGGTAGTCCATCACCGCCGTCACGGCCGGCACCAGATAGAACAGACTGGTGACATTCACCAGATTGCCCCGCGCGATCAGTCGATACAGCAGCAACGTCGCCAGCACGGAAACCACCAGCCCCATCCACAACACCGGCACGATGAAACCGGCGCTGTGCTCGAAGTGAAACGGCTGGAACGGCACGAAAATCCCGCACAGCAGCAGACCGGCCAAGTACTGCACCGGCAGCGTGCCGAGGGGATTGTCGGTGATGCGTTTCTGCATGATCGAGCCGAAGGTCATGCTCGCCAGCGCCAGCAGCCCGAACAACATCCCCGCCAGCGACATCCCGGCCAGACCGATGCCCTGATAAACCACCATGATCAGACCGGCCAATCCCAACGCCAGACCAAAGATCCGGCTCGCCGAGCGCTGCCGCTCCATGATCACCACCGTGAGGATCGGCTGCACGCCCATGATGGTCGCCATCACTCCGGGCGTGACCTTCAGGTCCAGCGCCAGCAGATAGAAAATCTGATAAGCCCCCAACAGCACCACCCCGGTAGCCATCGCGTACAGCATCGGCTTGCCGCCCTTGGGCAGTTTCAGCTTGAGCAACGGCACCAGCAGCACCAGCCCGCACAGGGCAATCACAAAACGGATCAGCAAAAAGGCAAAGGGCGAAGCGTGGGCCAGCCCCCACTTGGAGAAGATCGCCCCGCTGCTCCACAGCAGAACGAACAGGCTCGTGGACGCCGCCGCGAGCGCGGACTTTTTCGAAAGGACAAACATGAATACCACCTGTAGTCAGGCAAATAGCCAACTCAGCCGAAGCTGAAATTCAGTAGGTTTTTTCAGGCGGGCACAGGGGTCAGCAGATAACGCTGATCAGCCCGAAACACCAACGCCCGGCGGTGATACGACTGCGCACACCGGCGTGCTACTGACAGGTGGAGGGTAATGACTGATCTGCACAGGCTGCTGATTCCCGCACGGCACGACGCCAGCGTTGACCGCTGAATCGACTACCGCGTTGATGAGGGATGCAGGCATCTGGGCTGATCTTTTTTGAAGGGTTGAAAGGTGAGTCGTGGGACTCACGAGCGCCGACTATAACCAGCCCGCGACATGGATTGCAATGAATTGGACAAAGGGCCAGTAGCGACAGGCAGGAGGCAGGCGCATAGGCTCGTTTGCAATTGCAACGACCATTGATGGGGGACATGGAATGCGCGAGATCATATGCCAAGGGAACGTAATCATCTGCGGTATCAGTTGTACAAATCGCAAGCCAGGAAGCTTGCCCGCCTTGCCACGACTCAACTCCAGATTGACCTGGAGATGGCTGGTCCCACAACGCTTGACCTTTCGAAAGTACGTTTCGAACCCATCGACTCGTTGGCGCTGAGTGCTTTTGAGTGTTGGGAGAGCCCGCATTTTTCATGGGAAGAAGTCATTGGATGGAAAGCGCGCGAACCTCTCGCTCTCGACATCGCAATCTGGTTTGAATCTGAACTGTGCGGACTTTGCTTTGCCAACCCGAATAAAAGTCGACAACGCATCCGAATCGTACGACTGGAGGGGCGGCCAAGAGAAACACATCCATTGAAGAACCGTGTTGCACCGCTATCCGTTCTGGCAATTGAGCAATACGCCCGCATCATTGGCAGTAGCTTGATCGAGGCTCAAGAACCATTCCAGGGAGCACTACCAATTTACGAACAGCTCGGCTTCGGTTTGGATAACGAGGGTCGCCTTGTCAAAACAGTAGGGAGCCTAGTATTGTGAAAAACGCTCAAATATTGATCAGCCAAGGTGGGAATATGCGCAAAGAAATAAAAAAATCCCCCAGAAAGAAAAAAGTGCATGCAATAAGGGGTGAATCTGATCCAACGGTTCTGACAGCCAGTCAACGACGGCTCCTACAGATCATTGCTACCGGCACCGCTATCGATGAACCAAGCTTACTTGCTGGCCGTCCCTGATTCCGAAGACAAAAAACCGCTCAAACGAGCGGTTTTTTATGCTTTTAAATCCAGCCTCAACCAAATAGCCAATACCCCAGCAACGTCAACACCACCACCGCCAGCACCGGCCGCATTACGCGGTAGGTCTTTGGATTGCGGCGTTTCCACTGTTTGACCGCACCACTGAACTTGTCGCTGAAACTCTTGCTCCACGCATAAGCCTGGTTGATCCCGCCAACACGTTCGTCGTCGAGGTTCTGCGGTGCCGTGGCGCGGCCCAGCCAGGCGCTGATGAAGCGGTTGATGCGGGTCATCAGGCGGTTGCTCAACGGCCGCTCGATGTCGCAGAACAGGATGACGCGGGTTTGTTCGGTTTCATTTTTAACCCAGTGCACGTAGGTCTCGTCGAACATCACGTCTTCACCGTCGCGCCAGGCGTAGACCTGACCGTCGACGAAAATCCGGCAGTCGTCGGAGTTCGGCGTCGAAAGGCCCAGGTGATAACGCAGGGAACCGGCGAACGGATCGCGGTGCGGGTTCAAATGACTTCCACCCGGCAACAGCGCGAACATCGCGCCTTTGACGTTGGGAATGGCACTGACCAACGCCACGGTTTTCGGGCACAGGGTTTCGGCCGAAGGCAGCGGTTTGTCGTACCACTTGAGGTAGAAACGCTTCCAGCCTTTCTTGAAGAACGAGCCGAAACCGGCGTCATTGTTCTTCTCGGCCGCGCGGATGTAGCCCTCGTCGAACAGATGCATGGCTTCGTCGCGAATGGTTTCCCAGTTATCGCGCAACACGTCCAGTTCAGGGAATTTGCTGCGATCCAGATACGGTTTGGATGGCACGCCCGAGAACAAGTACATCAAGGCGTTGTACGGGGCAAATAGCGCCGAATGGTTGACGAACTGCCGCAGCACCGGCAAACGCGCCTTGCCGCGCAAATGCACGTAGAGGATGCTGCCCACAAACAGCAGCAACACCGACACCTTGGCGGCTAACGAAAAGGTCATCAACAACTCCTTGAAATAAGACAACGCCACGCCACGTCATTTGCCCGAGATGGCGGCCGGCCATGATAAACACTACCGGCTCCGGGAAAAACCCGCCCGACTCAAGATTCAGTGTTAAGAATTGCGCAACAAAGCACTTATTAACATAACGATCCTGAACCCTGGCTGACCTGAATCAACGCGCCCCTTACTGCTGGTTCTCCTGATCGGTGAACAGATCACTGAAAAGCATGCTCGACAGATAACGCTCACCGGAGTCGGGCAGCACCACCACAATGGTCTTGCCCTGCATTTCCGGGGTCTCCGCCAGACGCACCGCCACCGACATGGCCGCACCGCAGGAAATGCCGCACAGGATCCCTTCTTCCTGCATCAGGCGCAGCGCCATGGCCTTGGACTCGTCATCCGTCACCAGCTCGACCCGGTCAACCATCGACAGATCAAGGTTCTTCGGCACGAACCCGGCGCCGATGCCCTGAATCTTGTGCGGGCTCGGCTTGATCTCTTCGCCCGCCAGCGCCTGGGTAATCACCGGCGAAGACACCGGCTCCACCGCCACCGACAGAATCGGTTTGCCCGCCGTATTCTTGATATACCGCGACACGCCGGTGATGGTTCCTCCAGTGCCGACGCCCGCTACCAGCACATCGACTGCACCGTCGGTGTCGTTCCAGATTTCCGGACCGGTGGTTTTTTCGTGAATGGCCGGGTTGGCCGGGTTATCGAACTGGGCCGGCATAAAATATTTGCCGGCATCGCTGGCGACGATCTCCGCGGCCTTTTCGATCGCGCCCTTCATGCCTTTGGCTGGCTCGGTCAACACCAGTTCCGCACCCAGCGCCTTGAGCACCTTGCGCCGTTCGATGCTCATCGAGGCCGGCATGGTCAGCAGCAATTTGTAGCCGCGAGCGGCCGCCACGAAGGCCAGGCCGATGCCGGTGTTACCGGAGGTCGGCTCGACGATGGTCATGCCCGGCTTGAGTTTGCCGCTGCTTTCGGCGTCCCAGATCATGTTGGCACCGATCCGGCACTTGACCGAGTAGCCCGGGTTGCGACCTTCGATCTTGGCCAGAATGGTCACGCCACGGGGCGCGATGCGGTTGATCTGCACCAGCGGCGTGTTGCCGATGGAATGGGCATTGTCAGCAAAAATACGGCTCATGGCTGGGTCCTTGTGCAGCGTTGAATTCAGCTCTCCAAGGTAAGCCTGTTGCCTTTGTCAGTCCAGTTCGGTCGAACGTCTGCGGCAGGCGGCAGTCAACCGCCTTATACCGTCCGGGATCTATTGCCATGAAGCGTCGCTACCGCTGGCCGTTGTGGACTCTTGCCACCACCGTTGTTCTGCTGATCGCCCTGCACATCGCCCTGCCCTATCTGGTGCGCGACTATCTGAATGACAAACTGGCCAACATGGGCGATTACCGCGGCCAGATCACCGACGTGGACCTGGCGCTCTGGCGCGGGGCCTACAAGATCAATGGCCTGAAAATCGTCAAGGCCGACGGCAAGGTGCCGGTGCCATTCGTCGATGCGCCGGTTATCGACCTGTCTGTCAGTTGGCACTCGCTTTGGTACGACCATGCTGTCGTGGCACAGGTTAAATTCTTTAAACCTCAGGTTAACTTCGTCGATGGTGGTGCCAACAAGCAGAACTCCCAGACCGGTCAGGGCACCGACTGGCGTGAGCAACTGGGCAAACTGTTGCCTATCACGCTCGACGAAGTGCAGATCAGCGATGGGCGGATCAGCTTTCGCAACTTCAACTCCAAACCACCGGTAAACATGAATGCAACCAACGTCGACGCCAGCATTTACAACCTGACCAACGTGGTCGACAAGGAGGGCAAACGCGACGCTCGCTTCGAAGGCAAGGCCCTGCTGCTGGGGCATGCCCCGCTGGAAACCACAGCCACCTTCGACCCCTTGAGCGATTTCGAAGACTTCGAATTTCGCCTGCGGGCCCGCGACATCGAACTCAAGCGCATGAACGACTTCGCCTCGGCCTATGGCAAATTCGACTTCAACGCCGGCCACGGCGACGTGGTCATCGAAGCCGCCGCCAACAAGGGCCAGCTCAAGGGCTACATCAAACCGCTGCTGCGCGACGTGGACGTGTTCAACTGGCAGCAAGATGTCGAGAACAAGAACAAGGGGATCTTCCGTTCGATCTGGGAAGCACTGGTCGGCGGCACGGAAACCGTGCTGAAAAACCAGGGCAAGAACCAGTTCGCCACCCGCGTCGAACTCAGCGGCAGCGTGCATCAGCAAGATATCAACGCGTTCGAAGCGTTTTTGCAGATTTTGCGCAATGGGTTCATCCAGGCCTTCAATGCCCGGTATGAACGGCCGAAGCCGGATGCGGGCTAAGTTTTTCGGTTGACGATGTAGTGCCCGGTATCCTCTGCCGCGATCAGTGCAGGCTTCTCCTGCAACGAATCCCAACCCAGACAGGCCAGGGCCAATGATCGCGGCACCGCTTCCCGACCATTACTGTAGCGACTGATGCTGCGGGCGCTGACACCCAGCGCTTCGGCCGCCTCATTCAACGGTAGACCGGTGCGAGCGCGCCAATCCATGAAAATCCGTGTGTTTTCGTCGGGCGCATTTTGCGCGAGCGCGTCCCGGTACAAGGTATCGGCACCAATCTGGATATCCGGCTCCAGCCACTCCACGCTCCAGCCGTCGTCACCCAACTCAGCGCTTGCGAACACTTCAGCGTCCAGTAGCGGAGCGAGCCCCGGATAGGTTTGCAGATCGCGGCTCAAGTCCAGGTTCAGCCGTTGGCCATCAATAAAGGTCAACGACAGACAAGCATCGCCAATAGCCTGCACCGCCGCCAATCTAGGCCGCTTCATGGGTAACATCGTTTCCAGTCCTCCAGCAATTGCGTCTGATGGGCCGAAACCCACGCCAACGCTTCCTTGACGATCAGTGGCGGTGCCTTGCCCATCATGACCTCGACGGTTTCCAGGCTCAGCATCACATCCACTCCGCCACCGGTCAGGTGAACATGGGGTGGCGGGTGATCCTTCTCGCGCAACTGAATGCGGTATTTATCGCGAAATCGGTATTTGGTAGTCATGCCCGAAGGCTATCGCCAAATCGGCGATACCTGAATACTGGCCTCGTGCCGAAACTGAGTCAACATGTGACGCCCCATTCAGAGACTGAATAAGCCGTCTGCGTTCACAGTCGACCGGGCCGCGCGTTATAGTCGGGCATCCGATTATTTCGCCCCCGCCCTGCCCGTTCAGGTCGGCGTTACCGTTCGAGGATTAGCAGATGAAGTTCGAAGGCACCCAGGCCTACGTCGCCACCGATGACCTGAAGCTGGCGGTCAACGCCGCCATCACCCTGGAGCGGCCGCTGCTGGTCAAGGGCGAACCGGGCACCGGCAAGACCATGCTCGCCGAGCAACTGGCCGAATCGTTCGGCGCCAAGCTGATCACCTGGCACATCAAGTCCACCACCAAGGCCCATCAGGGCCTGTACGAGTACGATGCGGTCAGCCGTCTGCGCGACTCGCAACTGGGCAATGAAAAAGTCCACGACGTGCGCAACTACCTGAAGAAGGGCAAGCTCTGGGAAGCGTTCGAGTCCGAAGAGCGGGTCATTCTGCTGATCGACGAAATCGACAAGGCCGACATCGAGTTTCCCAACGACCTGCTGCAAGAACTCGACAAGATGGAGTTCTACGTTTACGAGATCGACGAGACCATCAAAGCCAAGAAGCGTCCGATCATCATCATTACCTCCAACAACGAGAAAGAGCTGCCGGACGCCTTCCTGCGCCGCTGCTTCTTCCACTACATCGCCTTCCCTGACCGCACCACCCTGCAGAAAATCGTCGACGTGCACTACCCGGACATCAAGAAGGATCTGGTCAGCGAAGCGCTGGACGTGTTCTTCGACGTGCGCAAGGTGCCGGGCCTGAAGAAGAAGCCTTCGACCTCCGAGCTGGTGGACTGGCTGAAGCTGCTGATGGCCGACAACATCGGCGAAGCCGTTCTGCGCGAGCGCGATCCGACCAAAGCCATCCCGCCGCTGGCCGGTGCGCTGGTGAAGAACGAACAGGACGTGCAACTGCTTGAGCGCCTGGCGTTCATGAGCCGTCGCGGCACCCGCTAAGAGGCTGACGCCATGTTGCTCAACCTGTTCAATGAAATGCGTGCAGCCAAGGTGCCGGTGTCGGTGCGCGAGCTGCTCGACCTGATCAACGCGCTGAAACAGCGCGTGACCTTCGCCGACATGGACGAGTTCTACTACTTGTCCCGGGCGATTCTGGTGAAGGACGAACGGCATTTCGACAAGTTCGATCGTGCGTTCGGCGCCTACTTCAATGGCCTGGAAAAGCTCGACGATCACTTGCAGGCGCTGATTCCCGAAGACTGGTTGCGCAAGGAATTCGAGCGCTCGCTGACCGATGAGGAACGCGCGCAGATCCAGTCCCTCGGCGGTCTGGACAAGCTGATCGAAGAGTTCAAGAAACGCCTGGAAGAACAGAAGGAACGCCACGCCGGCGGCAACAAATGGATCGGCACCGGCGGCACCAGCCCGTTCGGCTCCGGCGGTTTCAACCCGGAAGGCATTCGGGTCGGCGATGCCGGCAAACGCCAGGGCAAAGCGGTGAAAGTCTGGGATCAGCGCGAGTACAAGAACCTCGACGACTCCGTGGAACTGGGCACCCGCAACATCAAGGTCGCCCTGCGCCGCCTGCGCAAATTCGCGCGTCAGGGCGCGGCGGAAGAGTTGGACATCGACGGCACCATCGACCATACCGCCAAGGACGCCGGCCTGCTGAACATCCAGATGCGCCCGGAACGGCGTAACACGGTGAAGCTGTTGCTGCTGTTCGACATCGGCGGCTCGATGGACGCCCACGTGAAGATCTGCGAGGAACTGTTCTCGGCCTGCAAGACCGAGTTCAAGCATCTGGAGTACTTCTATTTCCACAACTTCATTTATGAGTCGGTGTGGAAGAACAACATGCGCCGCACCTCCGAGCGCACCTCGACCCAGGACCTGCTGCACAAGTACGGCGCCGACTACAAAGTGATCTTCATCGGTGACGCCGCCATGGCGCCTTATGAAATCACCCAGGCCGGCGGCAGCGTCGAGCACTGGAACGAAGAGCCGGGTTACGTGTGGATGCAGCGCTTCATGGAGAAGTACAAGAAGCTCATCTGGATCAATCCGTACCCGAAAGATACGTGGGGCTACACCTCATCGACGAATATCGTGCGGGATTTGATCGAGGATCAGATGTATCCGTTGACGTTGCGCGGGCTGGAAGAAGGGATGCGGTTTCTGTCCAAGTAATTCGTTGTCTGGACTGACGCCATCGCTGGCAAGCCAGCTCCCACAGGGATCGAGGTGAACACAAATCTTGTGAGCACCGCCGAACACTGTGGGAGCTGGCTTGCCAGCGATGCTTTTAGCGTTGTTTGAACTGGCGCAGATATTCGACGTGTTCCCGGTGTGCGACGTCCTGTACCACCGGGCGCAACCTGACCTTCGCCCCCGGCAGACACTGTGCCAGGCGGGCCAGCGCCAACGGTGTCAATGCGCCCAATCGTGGATAGCCGCCAATGGTCTGCCGATCATTGAGCAATACGATCGGCTGCCCGTCCGGCGGCACCTGCACCGCGCCCAGCGGAATGCCCTCGGAAATCATCGGCTGGCCTTGATACTGCAACGCAGTGCCCAGCAAGCGAATGCCCATGCGATCGGCACGACTGTCCAGCGTCCAGGCACGGTTGAATGCATCGAACAGGCTCTGCCCGCTGAACTGACCGATCTGCGCGCCGAGCACCAGATCGAGCGGCGCGTCGAGGTGCAGATCCGGTCGATGCTCCGCCGGCACCTCGCGCACCAACAGGGTTTCACCCTGATAACTCAGCGAAGCGCCCTTGGCCAGCGGCAGGCCAAAACCATCGAGCCCGCCGAGTTCTTCGCGCACGACCGTGGCACTGCTGCCCAACACTTGCGGCGCACTGAAACCGCCGGGCGCCGCCAGATAGGCCCGCGCGCCCAGCAACGGCTGGGTGAACTTCAAGGTCTGCCCTTTGCGCAGCTTGAAACTGCGCCACGGCGCCAATGCCTCGCCATCGATCTGCGCGCCAAGATCGGCGCCGGCCAATGCCAGCAAGCATTCTTCTCCAGCCACCACCGTAAACCCGCCGAGGGTAATTTCGATTACCGGCAAGTCCAGGCCATTGCCCAGCAGCCAGTTGGCCCAGGCCATCGACCGCCAGTCCGCCGCGCCGCCCTGGGTCACGCCCAGATGGCGCACGCCAAACCGTCCGGCATCCTGCAACAGGCACAACGGCGTACTCGCTTCAATCGTCAGTCGGCTCATGCGAGGGCCTCCAGAGGCGTGTCGTCACCGCCGAGGCGGATGAATTCGGCATGGCTCACCGCTTCGAAACGCACGGTATCGCCGGGCTGCATGAGGCTGTAGCCATCGCGTTCACGGTCGAACAGTTTTGCCGGCGTGCGACCGATCAGATTCCAGCCACCGGGAGAGACCACCGGATACGCCGCTGTCTGCCGTTCGGCGATGCCGACGCTGCCGGCGGCGACTTTCTTGCGTGGGGTATTCAGACGCGGTGCCGCGAGGACTTCTTCCACCAGGCCCATGAAGGCAAACCCCGGTGCGAATCCGAGCGCGAACACCTGATATTCACGGGCACTGTGGCGGCGGATCACTTCTTCCACCGACAAACCGCTGCGTTGCGACAGCAGGCTCAATTCCGGGCCGACGCTCAGGTCGTACCACACCGGCAGCAGGTGACACTGGCCGCCGGTGCGCGCATTCGGCGACAGGTCGATCAGCGCTTCGGCAATCAATTCCCGGGCCTGACTCGGATTCAATTCGGTCAAGTCGTAATGCACCATCAACGTGGTGTACGACGGCACCAGATCGATCAGATGTTCGCCGAACACCGTGCGCAACCGCTCGCTGGCGGCGAGCATCCACGGCATGTTGGCTTCGGCGATTTCATCGAACAGGCGCAGCATCAGGCAATCCAGCGCCACCACTTCCACCCGCGGATTCATGGTGCGCTCTGCTCGTTCAAGGCCTGACGAATGCGCTGCACGGCCGCCACTGAACTGGCGTTGTCGCCGTGCACGCACAAAGTGTTGGCTTGCAGGTGCAGCGCGCTGCCGTCGCTGGCGGTGAGGTTGTCGCCACGGGCGATGGTCAGCGCTTGCCCGATGATGGTTTCGCAATCGTGGTGCACCGCGCCCGGCAGTTGTCGCGAGACCAGTCGGCCGGCGCTGTCGTAGGCGCGGTCGGCGAAGGCTTCGAACCACAGCGTCACACCGTATTCGTCACCGAGTTGCTGGGCTGCCGTGTTGTCGCGGGTGGCCATCAGCATCAACGGCAAGCTGCGATCGTAAGCCGCGATGGCCTGAATCACCGCGCGCAACTGCGCCGGGTTCGCCATCATGTCGTTGTACATCGCGCCGTGGGGTTTGACGTAACTGACTTTGCCACCCTGGGCACGGCAAATACCGTCGAGGGCGCCGATCTGGTAATGCAGGATGTCTTGCAGTTCCTGGGCGGTGTACGCCATGGAGCGCCGGCCGAACCCCACCAGATCCTGATAGGCCGGATGCGCGCCGATCTGCACGCCGTGGCTCAGGGCCAGGCTGACGGTCTTGCGCATGATGCCCGGGTCGCCGGCGTGAAAACCGCAGGCAATGTTGGCGCAATCGATGAAAGGCATGACTTCCGCGTCCAGACCCATGGTCCAGCTGCCGAAGCTCTCGCCGATGTCACAGTTCAATAGCAGGCGGCTCACGGTGAACACTCCTGTAGCTGTTATCTTTTTGTGCTGTAGGACAGTTGTCGCAGGTTATCAGTTACTGCGCGTCCAGTTGCTTGCCACGGGTTTCCGGCAGGCTCAACGCCGCGAGGATCACCACGCCGTAGGACACCGCCGCAAAGGCACCGATGCCTACACTAAGCGGTACTTTCTGGCTGAGCAGCCCGATCAGCAGCGGGAACAATGCCGCCAGCGCCCGGCCGATGTTGTAGCAGAAGCCCTGCCCCGAACCGCGAATCCGGGTTGGAAACAGCTCGGTGAGAAACGCGCCCATGCCACTGAAAATCCCCGAGGCGAAGAAGCCCAGCGGGAAGCCCAGCCACAACATCACGCCGTTGCTGACCGGCAATTGGGTGTAGAGCAGAACGATTGTGAACGAGCCGACCGCGAACAGGATGAAGTTCTTCTTGCGGCCCAGCAGGTCGGTCAAATAGGCGCTGATCACATACCCGGCGTAGGAACCGATGATCACCATCGCCAGATAACCGCCGGTGCCAAGTACGCTCAAACCGCGTTCGTTCTTCAGAAAAGTCGGCAGCCAGGAGGTAATCGCGTAATAACCGCCGAGGGCGCCGGTGGTCAGCAACGAGGCGCGAATCGTGGTGAAGAGCATGCCGGGGGCGAAGATCTCGTAGAACTTCGACGGGCTTTCCGGGGTTTGTTTGGCTTTGGCTTCACGATAAATCTCCGGGTCCTTCACCAGACGGCGGACGAAAATCACGAACACCGCCGGCACGATGCCGAGGATGAACAGTGCGCGCCAGGCATCTTCCGGTGGCAACACCGAGAACAGCAGCGCATAGAGAATTGCCGTCAGGCCCCAACCCAAGGCCCAGCCGGATTGCACCATGCCCACCGCCTTGCCGCGGTCCTTGGCGCGGATCACTTCGCCGATCAGCACTGCACCCGCCGTCCATTCACCGCCGAAACCGAAGCCCATCAGGGTGCGGGCGATCAGCAGTTGCTCGTAGTTCTGGGCGAAGCCGCAGAGGAAAGTGAAGAAGGCAAACCACAGGACCGTCAGTTGCAGGGTGCGCACGCGGCCGATGCGGTCGGAGAGAATCCCCGCCACCCAACCGCCGATGGCCGAAGCGATCAGGGTGCTGGTGTGGATCAGGCCGGCTTCGCCGGTGGTGATGCCCCACATCGCGATCAGGGTCGGCACCACGAAGCTGAGCATCTGGGTGTCCATGCCGTCCAGACCGTAGCCGATCTTGCAGCTCCAGAAGGTCCGGCGCTCCTGCTGATTGATGTTGCGATACCAGTCGAACGGGCCGGAACGGGCCGCAGTCTTGGGGAGGTCGAGGGTGTCGGGCGCACTCATGGCATGTCTCCGCAGGCTTTTATTGGTCTTGTTCGAAGCTCCGACGACGCCTATCGTGGGAACCGGATGCGTCGATTCTTGGGTGCTTCACCCGGTCGCGTCCAACGAATAAAAACCCGCCCAAGACATAAGAAAAATTTGATGCCATGAACCTGAAGTTTCTCGAAACCTTCGTCTGGGTCGCCCGGCTGAAAAGTTTTCGCCTGACCGCCGACAAGCTGTTCACCACCCAGGCCTCGATCTCCAGCCGGATCGCGGTGCTCGAAGGCGAGCTCGGGGTGAAGCTGTTCCTGCGTGATTCACGCGGCGTCAGCCTGACGCCCGAAGGTTTGAAAGTGCTGGACTATGCCGAGCAGATGCTCGACACGATGCAGGCGCTGAAGCAGTCGATCGAGACCCGATCGAGCAAGGTCGGCCGGGTACGGATCGGGGTGATGGACACGGTGATCCACACCTGGCTCAGCCCGCTGGTGGCGCAGATGACCGATCTGTACCCACGGGTGGAAATCGAGCTGGTGGCGGATACCTCGCTGAACCTCTGCGATCAGCTGCAAAAAGGCTTTCTCGATCTGATCCTGCAAACCGATCTGGTGCGCCAGGAAAGCGTGCGCAGCCTGGAACTGGCCAGCCACCCCATCGGCTGGATCGTCGCCAGCAACTCGATCTACAACCGTGATTACCAAAGCCTCGCCGACCTGGCCCTGGAACGGATCATCACCTACTCGAAAAACTCCCGGCCGCACCAGGACATCCTGGCGTTGATGCAGGCCCAAGGTGTGTTGGCGCCACGGTTGAACTGTGTGAATTCGGTATCGGCGATTACCCGGCTGTTACGCGACGGGTTCGGCATTGGCGCGTTGCCGCCGGTGCTGGTGGCCGAGGAGCTGGCGCGGGGCGAACTGACCCTGCTCGACATCGAACAACGCCCGCCGAACCTGCAGGTGGTGGTGTCGTGGCGGGTCGGTGGGGAATGGGTCGAGGAGATTGTGACGCTGTGTCAGCAGGTGCTGGAGGAATATGCGCGCAAGGTGGGCAAGGATTACATCGTTCTAAGTTGATCGTTCCCACGCTCTGCGTGGGAATGCAGCCCGGGACGCTCCGCGTCCCTCGCAAGCCGAACGCGGAGCGTCCGTTGAGGCATTCCCACGCAGACGGTTCGACGCCTCGACGTGGGAACGATCTTCATAAGGCTCAGAGCCCGCGCACATCCCGGTCTTCGATCGGCCGGCTCTGGCGCAGGCGCTTGCCGCCCAGCACCACCCAGTCGATCAGACGGAACAGGCACTCCAGGCCGAACGACAGCAGCAACGCGCCGCTCATGCCCCAGATCATCGCCTCAGGCGTCAGCAGGATCTGGTAGCTGTAGCCATTCCAGGTTTCCTTGCGGATGTCCGGATCGGCGGCCAGCACCACCTGCAGGAAGCGGATGTACCACGGGCCCTGCATCGCCTGGAATTGCTTGTCCAGCGCCAGCTGACGGTTGAGCAAAGTGCTCAAGCTGTCGGCATCGCTGCGAAACACCGGGTCTTCGCTGGCGCGATAGTGGGCGACCAGCGCCTGGATATCCCCTTTGAAGAACTGCTCGGCGGTGCCCTGGAAGCCGCGCAGACCGGTCTGCGCCTCGATCAGGTGCGCTTCGACCCGCTTGGCGTAATCGTTGATGAAGCCCGGCACCTGGACACCGATCAACAGGCCCGCCGCAAACAACACCAGCCGTAGATAACTGAGCAACATGGGGGTGCAATCCTTATTCGGTCGTGCCTTGGCTGACGCATTCGCCGCGTCGCCACAGGCTCCATTGGCCCGGTTCGTAGCGGGTCCAGGTTTCGTTTTCGGTCAAGGGTTCGGTGGCAATCACCGTCACCACGTCGTTGGGCGTGGTTTCGGCCTGGAAGTCGACGATCACATCGACGTCCTTGAGCCGCGCCGGGCCAAACGGTGCACGACGGGTGATCTGCGCCAGTTTGGTCGAGCAATAGCAGAACAGCCAGTCGCCGTCGCTGAGCAGGCAGTTGAACACGCCTTTGCTGCGGTATTCGGCGCACGCGGCGACCAGATCCGGCAGCAGCACCTCTATATCGACCGGTTCCGGAAACGCTGCACGTACGCGATTGAGCAAATCGCAGAATGCCGCTTCGCTGTCGGTGTCGCCGACCGGGCGGTAGAAACTTTTGATCGGGGTGAAATCGGCGAGCTGGCCGTTGTGCGCGAAGCACCAGTTGCGCCCCCACAGTTCGCGGACGAACGGGTGGGTGTTGGACAGGCAGACCTTGCCGACGTTGGCCTGACGGATATGACCGATGACCACTTCACTCTTGATCGGATAGCGCTGCACCAGATTGGCGACTTCCGACTCGCTGCTGGCCGCCGGGTCCTGGAACAGGCGCAAGCCGCGCCCTTCGTAGAAGGCAATGCCCCAGCCGTCGCGGTGTGGCCCGGTGCGACCACCGCGCTGCATCAACCCGGTGAAGCTGAACACGATGTCGGTCGGCACGTTGGCACTCATGCCCAGTAATTCACACATGTGCGGACTCTCGTGATTACAGGCGCGGCTCGACCCGCATGCGCTGCGGATTGCTCGGTACCGGCGGGCGACCGTAGCGGTCATCGCCGGCGCCGCCGAACGGTTGATCGGCATCACGCTCATCTTCGGCACGGGCGGCTGCGCGAGCCGCTTCGGCCTGTTCCTTGCGAGCGTTCGAAGCGCGCTCGATCGGGAAACGGATCAGCACGAAAATCAGGTACAGGCCGAACGCGATCATGGCGTACATGAGCAGTTCGGAAATGGCGCGCCAGGCGTTGTTACCGACCTTGAACGCCAGATCCAGCGCGGTGATGGCGATGGCCGGGGCGAATTTTTCCTTCACCGGGTCAATGATGGTCGGGCTGAACAGCAACACCGCCATCAGCACACGCAGCGGCTCGCGCAGCCAGCGCCACATCCAGCGGGTCATGCGCATCCACACCAGCAGGCAGCCCACGGCGGCAAAGGCGTAAAGGCCCCAGGCGATCAGATAGTCGTTCTCGGTCATGGTGTCCATGGCAAGGCAGGCAAAGAGGCGCTTATAGTAACGACTTTTCGCACGTCAGGCTTCCCCGCCGTCCGTGCGGCCCTTATTTGTCATGTCCGAGAGCTTTCCATGCCCGTATCCGCCAACGTCAGCAGCGCCCCGATTGCCCACAAGGCCGCCGGTCACGACCCGTACGCCTGGCTGCAGGAACGCGACACCGACGCGGTGCTCGACTACCTCAAGGCTGAAAACGACTACCAGCAGGCGCAGACCGCCGATCAGGCCGAGCTGCGCGAAACCCTGTTCGAAGAGATCAAGGGCCGGATCCTCGAAACCGACCTGTCCCTCCCCTCGCCATGGGGCCCGTACCTGTATTACACCCGCACCACCGCAGGTGACGAATACGCCCGTCACTACCGCTGCCCGCGTCCGGCCGACGACAGCCTGACCCTCGACGAAAGCCGCGAACAGCTGCTGCTCGACCCGAACGCGCTGGCCAACGGCGGCTTTTTCTCCCTCGGCGCCTTCAGCATCAGCCCGGATCACCAGCGTCTGGCCTACAGCGTCGATGCCTCGGGCGACGAGATTTACACGCTGTTCGTGAAGGAATTATCCAGCGAGCGCGTCAGCGAACTGGAATTCCAGGACTGCGATGGCAGCATGACCTGGGCCAATGACAGCCTGACGCTGTTCTTCGGCGTGCTCGACGACACCCATCGCCCGCACAAACTGTTCCGCTACCGCCTGGACGGCACCGCCGCCGAAGAGGTATTCCACGAACCGGACGGGCGTTTCTTCCTGCATTGCTACCGCGCCAGCTCCGAGCAGCAATTGCTGTTGTCGCTGGGCAGCAAGACCACCAGCGAAGTCTGGGCACTGGACGCCAATCAGCCGCAGCAGCCGTTCACTTGCCTGGCGCCACGGGTCGAGGATCACGAATACGACGTCGATCACGGCAAGCTCGATGGCGAGTGGACCTGGTTCATCCGCACCAACCGCGATGGCATCAACTTCGCCCTGTATCAAGCGCCGGACACCGGCATCACGCCGAGCGAAGCCGACTGGCAGAACCTGATTCCCCACAGCGACTCTGTGATGCTCGATGGCGTGACCCTCAACGCCGAAGCCCTGACCCTGAGCCTGCGTGAAGGTGGTCTGCCGATCATCGAAGTTCGCCCACACGGTCTGGCGCCTTATCGCGTGCAATTACCGGACGCGGCCTACAGCCTCTATGTGCAAAACAGCCTGGAATTCGAAAGCGACCGCATTCGCCTGCGCTATGAAGCGCTGAATCGTCCGGCTCAGGTTCGGCAACTGATCCTCGCCACCGGTGAACAGACCGTCCTCAAGGAAACCCCGGTGCTCGGCCCGTTCGACGCCGACGCCTACGTCAGCCAGCGCCTGTGGGCGACTGCGCCGGATGGCACCCAGGTGCCGATCAGTCTGGTGATGAAACGGGAAATGGTCGGCAAAGCAGTGCCGCTGTACCTCTACGGTTACGGCGCCTACGGTTCAAGCCTCGATCCGTGGTTCTCCCACGCCCGCCTGAGCCTGCTGGATCGCGGCATGGCATTCGCCATCGCCCACGTTCGCGGCGGTGGTGAACTGGGCGAAGCCTGGTACCGCGCCGGCAAGCAGGAGCACAAGCACAACACCTTCAGCGACTTCATTGCCTGTGCCGAATTCCTGATCCTCAACGGCATCACCACCGCGCCACAGCTGGCGATCAGCGGCGGCAGCGCCGGTGGCTTGCTGATCGGCGCGGTGCTCAACCAGCGTCCGGATCTGTTCGGCGCGGCGATTGCCGAAGTGCCGTTCGTCGACGTGCTCAATACCATGCTCGACCCGGATCTGCCGCTGACCGTCACCGAATACGACGAGTGGGGCAACCCGGAAGAACCGGAGGTCTACGAGCGGATCAAGGCCTACGCGCCGTACGAAAACGTCACCGCGCAGGCGTATCCCGCAACACTGGTGATCGCCGGCTACAACGACAGCCGCGTGCAGTATTGGGAAGCGGCCAAGTGGGTGGCGAAATTGCGCGCGACCAAGACCGATGACAATCCATTGCTGCTCAAGACCGAACTGGGCGCCGGCCACGGCGGCATGAGTGGGCGTTATCAGGGATTACGTGACGTAGCGCTCGAATATGCATTTGTTTTCAAGGTTCTGGGCATCGCCTGAGGAACTCCGCCGGTCACTTGGGTCTTAATTCCAGACATTAAGAGCCGATACACATAGAACCCTGTGGGAGCGGACAAGCCCGCTCCCACAAGGAATGTGTAACGCGCGGAAACCGTGAAAACAAAAAGACTGTGACGACATGTCAGAACCAACCCTACTGAACAACGAAATCCGCGACTGGCTGATGGACTGCGGCCTGTTCGATCAATTGCAACTGGCGGATTTTGCCGCTGCCTCGGGCTACTTCAGCATCAGCACCGTGGCAGAAGGCGAAGCGATCTTTCGCGAAGGCGATGCCGGCAGTTTCATGTGCATCATCCACACCGGCCAGGTGGCCGTGCAGAAAACCGGTGGCGACGGTCAGGTCGTGACCATGGCCACCCTGCGCAGCGGCCGGGCGTTCGGCGAAATGGCCGTACTCGACGGCGAGCGCCGCTCGGCGACCTGCGTGGCGGCGAGCAACTGTCAGTTGCTCAACCTCGGCAAGGACTCACTGGAAAAAATGCTCAATGACGCGCCGAAGATCGCCGCCAAGATCATCCGCGCCCTCGCCGTCTCCCTGTCCAAACGCCTGCGCATGGCCGACGGCCAGCTCGCCGCCCAGCAGATCTAGCCCCCCGGAGATTTGGGTTTACTCTCGTTCTGTTCCAGGCCCGGCAAGGGCTGATCCTTGGTTGGCGGGCTGGGCATTTCGATCGGCACCAGCGGCGGGCCGCCACTGCCGGGGCCGGCCTTGGGAATCGGCACAGGACTGATCTGCGGATACGGGGTTGGCGTCGCCGTGCCGGGAGAGCCCGGTTGCGGTGTCGGGCTGACGGGAATCGTCTGTTGCGCCTGTACGGCAGTTATCGAGAGCGCGGCCAGGGTAATGACCGTTAGAATGGTGCGCTTCATCAAGGGCTCCGTTGGCCTGAAGTCTGCCTTCAGGCTACTCCCAACGCGCCGGCTTGCCTTCCCCCCCTGTAGAGATTTCCATGAAACGTTTCGTTCTGCTCGACACCACGCCGATCCCTGACAACGGCGGCGCCCTGTGCCTGTTCGAGTATGGCGAGGACTTCGTCATCAAGATCCAGGGCGGCGACGGCGGCCAATTGATGAACACCCGCATGCACGGTTCCGAAGATGCGCTGGCCGAGATCCCGTGCCGCAAGGTCGCCGGCCGGCCGAACTCGCGGGTGTTGATCGGCGGTCTGGGCATGGGCTTCACCCTCGCCTCGGCGCTCAAGCATCTGGGCAAGAGCGCCGAAGTGGTGGTCGCCGAACTGGTGCCCGGCGTGGTCGAGTGGAACCGTGGTCCGCTCGGTGAAAAGTCCGGACGTCCGTTGCTCGATCCGCGCACGGTGATCCGTCAGGAAGACGTGGCCAAGGTGCTGCAAAGCGAGCCGAACGGCTTCGACGCGATCATGCTCGACGTCGACAACGGCCCCGAAGGCCTGACCCAGAAGGCCAACAGCTGGCTGTATTCCGCCGCAGGCCTGGCCGCGTGCGCCAAAGCGATGCGGCCCAAAGGCGTGCTCGCGGTATGGTCGGCCAGCGCCGACCGGCAGTTTTCCGACAAATTGAAGAAAGCCGGTTTCAAGGCCGAGGAAGTGCAGGTCTTCGCCCACGGCAACAAGGGCACGCGCCACACGATCTGGATTGCCGAGAAGCTCAAGGGCTGAGCTAAACTTGCCCCCTAACCGTCATTAGTCTTCTGCAAAGGTGAACCCATGAGTTCGTCCACCCCGACCAACACTTCGAAGCTGGATCGCATCCTCGCCGACAACCAGCGCGACAAGGAAATGGGCTACCGCGACAAGGCCCTGAAGATGTACCCGCACGTGTGCGGCCGCTGCGCCCGTGAGTTTTCCGGCAAGCGCCTGAGCGAGCTGACTGTGCACCACCGTGACCACAACCACGACAACAACCCGCAGGACGGTTCCAACTGGGAACTGCTGTGCCTGTACTGCCACGACAACGAACACTCGCGCTATACCGACCAGCAGTACTTTGGCGAAGGCTCGCTGAGCACGCCGAAAATCGCCAAGGCTACGCATAACCCTTTTGCTGCCTTGGCCGGGTTGATGAAGAAAGAAGACTGAGCCACCACTCCGATCGTTCCCACGCTCCGCGTGGGAATGCAGCCCGGGACGCTCCGCGTCCCAAAGCGGACGCAGAGCGTCCATTGAGGCATTCCCACGCAGAGCGTGGGAACGATCAGCACCGCAGATCCTGAATCTGCCCGCCCTCCCCCAATCCCCGTATAATCGCCCTCTTTTTCCCGAAGGCACCCCGCTCGTGGCAGACAAACGGTACAGCTGCATTGGTTTGTATAACCCCAAATCACCGGAAAACGTCGGTTCGGTGATGCGCGCCGCAGGCTGCTACGGCGTGTCGACCGTGTTCTACACCGGCAAGCGCTATGAGCGCGCCGCCGAATTCGTCACCGACACCAAGCGCGTGCACTACGACATCCCGCTGATCGGCATCGACGACCTGAAAAAGATCCTGCCGCTCAATTGCGTCCCGGTCGCCGTGGAACTGGTCGATGGCGCCCGCCCGCTGCCGGAATACACCCACCCGGATCGCGCCCTGTACATCTTCGGCCCCGAAGACGGCTCGCTGGATCAGGAGATCCGCGACTGGTGCGAAGATGTCGTGTACATCCCGACCACCGGCTGCATGAACCTCGCCGCCACGGTCAACGTTGTGCTCTACGACCGCATGGCCAAAGGCCTGAATACCCGCTCCGGGCCGAAATTCCGCTGAAACGCCGCACATCCGATGGAACGAGCTGACCGCCTGCGCAGTCAGCTTGTTTATCCATTACTCATTGCCTGGAGAAAGATCATGACCGAGCTCAAACGCGTCGAACGTATCGAATCCACCCCGTTTCAGAGCCGTCCTGAGCAGAACGTCGAAGGCTGGGAGCGCATCGGCTCGCTGGCCGGCGGCGTGATCATGGTCGGTAAGGGCCTGCGCCGTGGCGGGGTATTCGGGCTGATTCAGGTGGCGATTGGCGGCGTGGCCATGGCCCGCGGCATTACCGGTCACAGTTCGGTGAAAAGCCTGCTGGAGAAAAGCCGTCAGGACATGAACAACGTGCGGGCGAAGATCGAGCGGGCCGGTGAAGAACTGAGCAAGCTCAAGGCCAATGCCGAGGCGGCGACCAAGACCGCCACCGTGACCGGCAATGACTCGGTGAAATCGCCGAAAGCCGGGGTTTGATCCTGGATTTGCCTTGAGGCTGATGGCCTCATCGCTGGCAAGCCAGCTCCCACACTGTTTTGAGTTGGGCACAAATCAGTGCCCAACCCACAAACCGATTTGGGCGGGACAAAAAATCAGCGTTCACCGCACGAACCTGTGGGAGCTGGCTTGCCAGCGATGACGGTTTTACTGCAGTAACGCGGTATCAAGGACTTTGGACGACTCGCCGAGAATGCTTTCGGCAAGTTGCACGAACGCTTTGGTATCCACCGTCCCCAGATGCATCGCGCCGCGCAGCACGTCATCCAGCGAGCGCTTGTTGCGGGTCTTCAGGCGAATCTCGCCGTCCAGCTCCTGCAACAACAGCACCGCTTTCGACAGCTGCGCCGGGCTGATCTGCTCGCCGCGCAGGGTCGTGACTTTCTGGCTGTCCTTGGCCAGTTTCGCCTGCAACGCCTGATAACGCTCGTCGCTCATGCCCCCGGCACGGCGTACCAGTTCGATGGCGTAATACTCGGCAAAACCCTCGCTGATCCAGTCGCTGCGCTGCTCGTCGTTGATCCGTCCGAACACCTGCACCAGCTCGCGCATCAGGGCGCTGCTGCCGTTTTCGCTGACCAGCGGCAACCGCGTGTTGAGGTAGATCGACTCTCGCGCCGCGAGGCTGCCACGCCACATCGGGTCGTTGGCGCCGACAATCAGCAGTTTGCTCGGATGGCGCGGAAACACCGCCTGCACCTGCGGCCAGACAAACGTCAGCAGCGTCAGCACATCCATCCGGCGCATGCCCTGCCCTTGCGGCGAGGCCACCGTGACTTCGGTTTCCCCCAACCGCGTGCGGCGGCTGCCGAGGTGGCCGGCGAGCATCCAGCCGGTCGGGCGGTCGAACAGGCGTGACGGATTGTCGATACGGAATTTGTTCTTGCCGATGCGCGGCCAGGCGGTTTCGACGCTTTTCCAGCCGTCGGGCAATTCGAAGTGCAGGCGCGCGACCAGCTCGATGCCATCCTGCTGATCAAGCTTGGCCGGCGGCACCAGTTCATCGCCGCGCATCAGCGCCCAGGTCGGGGTCATGCGCGTGTCGAAGCTGCCGTTCTTGCGGCCGTGGCTGATGCGTACGCGGTAGGTCAGGCTGGCCTTGTCCGCCGTCGGGCGCCAGACCCCGTGCGCCGCTTTGCCCGGCGTCAGTTGCCACTGGCCGTCGGCCTTGAAGTCGCTGTAGTGGCTGCCGTCGCCGAGGTCGAAATCCAGGCTGCGCACGACTTCGCCCTTGGCCAGGGTCAGGCGCACTTCGGCCTGATCGCTCTGCGGCAGCAGGCGTACCTGATAATCCAGATCGACTTTCTTCGCCGCCCACACCGGCGCACTCAGCGCCAGCAGCGTGACGATCAGCGCCCGGCGCAATCCCGTCGCCATACCTGCTCCTGGGTCAATCGTCAGCCTGCGCGAAAAATCAGGTGATCTTCCCAGTCGTCTTCCGGCACGCTGCCTTCGGCGAGCATGCGCCCGGACTGGGAAATCCGTTCGTGGTGTACAGCGTCGCGATCACCGCAGACCAGGTGATGCCACAGCGGCAGATCCTTGCCTTCGCTGACCAGCCGATAACCGCAGGTCGGCGGCAGCCATTTGAATTCTTCCGCCTGGCCCGGGGTGAGCTGGATGCAGTCCGGGACAAACTTCATGCGGTTCGGGTAATCGCTGCACTGGCAGGTTTTCAGGTCCAGCAGTTTGCAGGCGATGCGCGTGTAATAGACGCTGTTGTCTTCCTCATCCTCGAGCTTTTGCAGGCAGCACAGGCCGCAACCGTCGCACAGCGATTCCCATTCCTCGTGATCGAGTTGATCGAGGGTTTTGCGTATCCAGAACGGTTCGACTTTGGCGGCCATGGCTCAAGCATCAACATCAGGTGGTGAAAAGGCCGCCAGTCTAGTGCCCAAGGCCCCGTGATCCAAGCGCTGGCGACTGCCGGTTGTGCGGGGCTTGTCAGTTTTTGCGCGGCCAAGTAGCTTTGCCGGTCACACCAGGCCTTTGCCGGATGCCATAAACGCTCGACCGCGTTGCATCCGGTGATCTGCAGGCTTGCGCCACAACCCCATCGTTCAGCCCAACTGATCCCGCCGGGTTTCGCTTCCAACCTGTTCTCAAACGTAGCAAGGAATCTTTCGATGAGTGCCAACCCTCGCGTTGCCGAATACGCCATTCACCCGCAGTTCACTGATCGCTGGTCGCCCCGCGCCTTCACCGGCGAAGCGATCCCGGAAGAAACCCTGCTGAGCTTCTTCGAAGCCGCACGCTGGGCGCCGTCGGCGTACAACTCGCAGCCGTGGCGTTTTCTCTACGCCCGTCGCGACACGCCGAACTGGGAGCGTTACCTGGGCCTGCTCAATGAATTCAACCGCAGCTGGGCGCAGCACGCGTCGGCGCTGGTGATCGTGATTTCGAAAACCACCTTCACCGCACCGGGCGCGACCGAGGAAACACCGGCGCTGTGGCACACCTTCGACACAGGTTCCGCCTGGGGCCATCTGGCGCTGCAAGCGAGCCTGAGCGGCTGGCACACCCACGGCATGGCCGGCTTCGATCAGGAGCTGACCCGCAAGGAGCTGAACATTCCAGAAGGTTATGCGCTGCATGCCGCCGTAGCGGTGGGCAAGCTGGGTGACAAGGCAACCCTGGCGGATTACCTGCAAGCACGGGAAACGCCGAGCCCGCGTCGTCCGCTGAGCGAACTGGCGGCTGAAGGCGATTTCACCCTCTAAGCCCCGTTTGATCGTTCCCACGCTCTGCGTGGGAATGCCTCAAGGGACGCTCCGCGTCCAGTGACGCGGAGCGTCACGGGCTGCATTCCCACGCGGAGCGTGGGAACGATCTCTAGTCAGTAACCGCGTGCGAAATCCACTTCCCCACGCAACGCTTCGCCCGCCTGATACGCCCGCACGTTATCCAGAAACAACTGCACCATCATCGGCGGCGAGGTCGGCGCCGAGCTGTGCCCCGTCAGCAACAAGCCCCATGCAGTCCAGAACGGATGCCGTTGCGGCAACGGTTCCTGACGGCAGACATCGATCACCGCGCCCGCCAGATGACCTTCCTTCAACGCTTCGACCAGATCCGCATCGACCACCGCGACACCGCGTCCGGCGTTGATGAACAAACCGGTCGGCTTGAATTGCTTGAACAGCGCCGCATCGTAAATGTCGTGGGTGTTCTCGGTGTTGGGCAGCAGGTTGACCACGTAATCCGCTTCGCCGACCAGCCGCGGCAAGTCCGCCATCGAACCGACTTCGACAAACGGCGCCTGCTCACGGGCGCTGCTGGCGATGCCGTACAACTCGACGCCGAACGGCAGCAGGAACTGCGCCACGCTCTGGCCGATGTCACCGGTGCCGACGATCAGCACCTTGCGCCCGACCAGACTCTGGCCGGTGCGGTTGTCCCACTTGCGCTCGACCTGGCTGACCAGCCGCGCCAGCACTTCGCGCTCGTGGCCGAGCATGTAGGTCAGCACGTATTCAGCCATCACCTGGCCGAAAATGCCGACCGCCCGGGTCAGGCGGTAATCCCGGCGCAGGCCGTCGGCCAGCAGCGGCGTGATCCCGGCCCAGGTCGATTGCAGCCATTGGGGCTGATGGCCCTGACGCAACAGGGTCGCCAGCAGATCCGGCTGGCCCAGCCACACCGGGCAATCGACGGCCTGGCGGGCCAGTTCGGCGGAGTCGCCGCTGGTCAGTACTTCAAGCTCCGGGGCCGCCTGACGCAGCAGTCGGGCGTATATCGCGTGGTCGTGTTCAGCAATCAGAACGCGCATCTTCAAACCTTTCGCAAACCGTGCAGGCGGCCGTCCACTTCGTGGCAGCCGTCGCCGTAAAAACCGTTCCAGGGGTTACCAGAGGCCCAGGACAGGGCCTCGCGGATCAGACCGGATCGTTGCGTCGCAGCAACTCTTCGGGCAAGTGCTCGATGTACTCTTCCTCGGCCGGTGGCATTTGCAGGTGATAGCCCTGCTTTTCGAGGTTTTCCAGGACCACGGCGATGTCTTCGCTGGCCAGCTTGCGCTCGGGGGTCAGTACCAGATCGAAGGAATGCCTGGCCTTGCCGAACGCCGCCATCAGGCCTTCCGGCACGCGCTCCAGCGCATCGCTCTTGAGCACGTACAGGTACATGCCGCTTTTCTTCGAACTTTGATAAATGGAACAAATACGTTTCAAGGCTGTTCTCCGGCGGTGGCCAGGCTGTCGAGCAGCTTCTGGCCCATCAATTCGCGGCGCCAGCCACGCAGCGAATCAGGCAATTGGTAAGGACCCTCGGGGAAGCCGCTTTTGACCAGCGCTTCGAGGGTTTTCTTGCGCAGCATCAGTTCCGGCGCGATGCCCAGACGCTCAGCTTCGGCCTGACCGAGCGCCCGCAGCTGTTTGATCAGCGCGGCGGCTTCGATCGGCAACGGCTCTGGCACGGCTGGCGGCCATTGATCAGGCCCCACACTGCCAGAGCGCTTGATCAGATCAAGCAGAAACTCGCCGTCCTGACGCACGGTACGCGGGTGCATGTCTTCGATCTTGCCCAGCGCGCTGAGGTTGTCCGGTTGGGTCCGGGCCAGCGGCCACAGCGAGTGTTCACGCACGATGCGATTGCGCGGCAGGTCGCGGGCGCGGGCCTCGCGCTCGCGCCAGGCGCACAATTCGCGCAGCACAGCCAGTTGGGCGCGGGACAGCTTCCACGCCAGTTTGGCCTCGCGATACACCTCGTACGGATCGGTCTCGCGGCGCAGGTTGGCGACCAGTTCGGCGCCGTCCTCCAGCACCCAGGCGAATTTGTCGTCGGACAGTTTCGGACGCAGTTGTACGAAAACCTCCGCCAGATGCACGGCGTCTTCGGCGGCATAGCTGATTTGCGTGTCGGACAACGGACGCTGCAACCAGTCGGACCGGGTTTCGCCCTTCGGCAGTTCGATGCCCAGCACTTCCTGCACCAGACGCGAATAGCCCATCGAGAACCCGAGGTTCAGGTAGGCAGCGGCCAGTTGGGTGTCGAACAGCGGCGCCGGCAGGCTGCCGGTCAGGCGCAGCAGGACTTCGAGGTCTTCGCTGCAGGCGTGCAGGACTTTGAGCACCGCCGGGTTTTCCAGCAGCGCGGCCAAGGGTTGCCAGGCGTTGATGGTCAGCGGGTCGATCAGGTAGGCGCGTTTGCCGTCGCCAACCTGCAACAGGCCGGCAATCGGATAGAAGGTGTCGACCCGCATGAATTCGGTGTCGAGGGCAACGAACGGCAGCTGCTGCCACTCGGCGCAAAACTGCGCGAGGCTATCGTTGTCGCGAATCCAGTGAATATCGATGGCCACACGGCTCTCCCTTCAAGAATGGCGCGCAGTATATATCGCCACCGGCGCTTTCCGCGCCTCTACAGGGCAAGAGCTTGATGAAATCTCCTGCCTGTGGGAAAGAATAGTCTTACAGAGTGAGTCTGCCGGCTCAGTCCTTGGCCAACACCCCGTCGATCACCGCGCCCCGGCAGCCGGCAAACATGTCCAGATCGGGCTGGTAGACCTTGCTCTGGACTTCCAGCAGACCGAGCATCGAGTGAAACAGGTTGTCCTGACTCAATGGCTTGTCGCGGCTCATTTGCAGGCAATGGGTGTCGACCGAGTAGGACTTCTGATAGCTGTCGGAGAACCAGGCCAGCATCGCCACGTGTTTCTGCTGCTCCGGCGCCAGCATGTACGGCGTACCGTGGAGGAACAGGTTGTACTCACCCAACGACTCGCCGTGGTCGGACAGGTACAGCATGGCGGTATCGACCTTGTCCTGATTGCTGCGCAACACATCGATCAGGCTCGACAGCACATGGTCGGTGTACACCAGCGTGTTGTCGTAACCGTTGACGATGCTCTCGCGGCTGCAATTGTTCAGCGCGTTGCTCTCACATACCGGAGTGAAGTGTTCGTATTCCTTTGGATAACGCTTGAAATACTCCGGGCCGTGGCTGCCCATCTGATGCAGGACCAGCACGGTGTCCTTGTCCAGGTGATCGATGAAGCTTTGCAGGCCCTGCAACAGGATTTCGTCGCGGCATTCGCTGTTGGCGCACAGCGCCGGATCTTTCAGATTGCTGACATCCTGCAGGGTGACACGATCGCAGGTGCCTTTGCAGCCCGACTGGTTGTCGCGCCAGATCACGTCGATCCCGGCCCGTTTAAGCACGTCCAGCAACCCTTCCTCATTCTTTGCCTTGCTGGCGTCGTAATTCTTGCGGCCCATGTTGGAGAACATGCACGGCACCGACACGGCAGTTTCCGTGCCGCAGGAATGCACGTCGGTGAAAGCGATCAGGCCGGCTTCCTTGTCCAGTTTCGGTGTGGTGTCGCGGCCATAACCGAGGATGCCGAAGTTTTCCGCCCGGGCACTCTCCCCCACCACCAGCACCGTCAGGGATTTGCGCGGATGGTTCTGCACGGCGGCGTTGCGCTGGGCGTCTTCACCGATTGTGACGAACGGTTGATGCACCGAGGCCACCTGCTCACGCAGATAACCGGCCGAGGCGCCAATGTAGTTGCTCGGCACCAGCATCAAGCGAATTTCGTGGTGATTGCGAAACAGCGACGACAGCCCTTGATAATTGGCCAGCGCCACGCCGCCAATGACTGCAACCGACGCCACACTCACCACAACTTTACTTAATAACTCGCGATGCCAACGACGATAGTTGACTGGAACTTTCCACAACAACCAGGACGGCAAGACACCTAGAAAAACAATATAAGCCAGCAACTTCAAAGACAGTAGATCGCGCACTTCAGTGGCATTGGTTTCGGCAAAGTTGCGAAACATGCCGGCATCGATCATGACCCCGTATTGGCTCATGAAATAAGCCACGCCGGCACTGACCATGAACAACAACGTCAACACCGGTTTCAACACGGGTCGAAACGCCAGCAACGTCAGCACGATGTTATACGCCGCGAAGATCATCACCCCGAACGCAATGCGCATGGCAATGCCTTTGCCGTCCGCAGCGGTAATATCGAACAGGTGCTGCCAGAGAACGAAATTGAATCCGGCCAAAAGAAAGGCGCTGGCAAACAACGTCACCCATTCCGGGCGCACGGCTTTTAACTTGAGCATGGCGAGGGGCGATTTCCTTGAAAGAAGTGCCGTCGTCAATTGTGAAAATTTCATTGACTCAGACCACACAAACTTTAAGCACGCAACCATCAATTTTTTGTGAAAAAGAAGCCAACGATTAGTTGGCCCATGAAATAACCATGAAACTTTTGGAGTATTTGAGAATGGTTCAGCTGTGGTTCAGTCGTGGGCAACGAAAACGCGGTATCGAATTTCTCGATAGCGCTCCCGACTTTCTGATTTGCCGCCCCGCTCGCCTGCCCGCCTAATCGGCAGCCTCTGGTTCAAAGGTCTGACGATGGAAAACGTACGCGCCACTGCCCGCCCCGCTGTCTGGCTGATGCTCGGCATCATCCTGGTCGCCCTCAACCTGCGCCCGTCGATGGCGGCGGTCGGGCCCTTGCTCTCGGCCATTCGCGGCGATATGGCGCTGAGTTTCAGTCTCGCAGCATTGCTGACCCTGCTGCCGGTGATGGCGATGGGGCTGGCGATGTTTTTCGGCATGGCGGTCAGTCGGCGCCTCGGTGAACACCGCACGGTACTGCTGTCGTTGCTGATCATTGGCTTGGCGACGCTGTCACGGTTGTTTCTCGACTCGGCGGGAGGATTGATCGCCAGCGCCGTGCTGGCCGGGATCGGCATTGCCCTGATCCAGGCCTTGATGCCCGCGCTGATCAAATCGCGGTTTCCTGACAACGTGGCGCTGTGCATGGGGCTTTACGTCACTTCGATCATGGGCGGCGCGGCGCTGGCCGCTTCGTTCGCACCATGGGTGCTGATGCAAACCGGTAACTGGCGGGCAGGGCTTGCCGTCTGGGCGGTTTTGGCACTGCTCGCCATTCCTGTGTGGTGGGCAACCCGCGCCACGTCACCGGACACCACCCGGGCCGTAGTCAGAAAAGAATCTTTCTTCACGAATTCCCGCGCCTGGTTGCTCGCGATCTTCTTCGGTCTGGGCACCGCGTCCTACACCTGCGTGCTGGCCTGGCTGGCGCCGTACTACGTGGAAAAGGGCTGGAGCGAACAAAACGCCGGCCTGATGCTGGGTTTTCTGACGGCCATGGAGGTGATTTCCGGGCTGGTGGTGCCCGCCATCGCCAATCGCAGCCGTGACCGACGCCTGGTGCTTGGCACCCTGCTCGGCCTGATCATCGCCGGATTCCTGGGGCTGATCCTCAGCCCGCAGCACCTGAGCCTGCTGTGGCCCTGCCTGCTCGGACTCGGCATCGGCGGGCTATTCCCGATGAGCCTGATCGTGTCCCTCGATCACCTCGACGAACCGCAACGTGCCGGCGGGCTGACCGCATTCGTACAAGGAATCGGTTACCTGATTGCCGGGCTGTCGCCGCTGATGGCCGGGGTGGTTCGCGATCGACTGGGCAGCTTCGAGTGGGCCTGGTGGTCACTGACGGCAGTGATGGTGCTTATGCTGCTGATGGTGCTGCGCTTCAACCCACGGCATTACGCGCAACACATGGAATAATCTGGCCGACCCGTCTGGATAAAGGCTTCTGGCCATCTTCACCGGCTTTAAGTTGGCACGTCGTGTTACTAAAACTTTCTGTCCCACAACTGACCGTGAAACGTCCTACAGGGCTTTCTCCTGGCACCATCGTTCCGTTACGATCATGCGCACACGTTTGCGCGGATTCGGCGCAAGGAGCACAGCGAGACGGAACGGATGCTGAACAGTAACTTGCTTAGAAAGCTCGACATGCAGGATCTCATGGTGTTTGTCGCCGTGTATGAGCAAAGCAGCGTCACCGATGTGTCGGAGGCGCTGTTCGTCAGCCAGTCCACCGTCAGTTACTGCCTGAAAAAACTGCGCACCAGTTTTGAGGACGAGTTGTTCGTCAACACCCGCACGGGCATGCGCCCGACCTACAAGGCCAGCAGCATGTACGGCCATGTGCAGAAAATCCTCGAAAGCATCAACCTGTGCCACGCCGGCGCCCCGACCTTCGACCCGATGGCACAACCGGTGACCTTCAACATCTGCGCACCGGAATACTTCGAACAACTGATCCTGCCGCGAATGTTGAAACGCTTCGACTTCGATGACTTGCCGGTGATGATCAACATGCACAAGTTCGAGACCGACGTGCCGGTCGAAGAGTTGCGCGACGGCAGTCTCGATCTGGTGATCTGTTTCGGTCCGAACTTCCATCGCAGTCACGCCGACCTGAAATCACGCATGCTGCTGGAAGATGACCTGGTCTGCGTCTTCGACAAACGCGCCACGCCGCTGGAACCGCGCCTGAGCCTGCAAGCCTTCACCGAACGCCGGCATGTTTTCCCGACACCGTGGACGTCGACCACCAACATGGTCGATGGCTGGCTGGCGCGGCAGGCGCAGAAACGCCAGATCGTCGCCCGTTCCAACAGTTACAGCGCGGCGCTGAAGATGATCACCGGCACCGACTTCATCCTGACCCTGCCCCGGCGCATTCAGCGTTTGCTGACCAACGACGCGGTGTTCCAGCACTGCGAGGCGCCCAATGGTCTGCCGGGCTTCACCCTCGACATGCAGTGGAGCCACAACGTCGATCAGGACAGCGCCAACCTCTGGTTGCGCGAGCAGGTCATCAAGACCTGCGCGGAGCTGGAAGCGGCCTGAGTCCTACACGCCGATGGCGACTTTGCTGTAGGACTCGCGGTCGATATCGAGCAGTTCCACACTCAACTGTACCTCGACCCCGACCGGCCATTCGCACAGGTCCTGCAACACCGCCAACAGGTTCTGCGACAGTTGTTTCTTGATCTCCGAAGATCGACCGCTGAGCAGCGCCAGCCTGACCGCGACAAAGGCGCGCTCGTTCATGGCGGTGCCGACCTTGAAGGTTTCAACTTTGAGCGCACGGCTCTTGATATCGAATTCCGCCCCGAATTGACCGGAACCCACCAGGGTGTTGTTGAGCCGGATCAACGCAACATCGGCGTTCAGTTGCGGCAGGTTGGCGGTGTATTCCAGGTGCAGGTGCGGCATCTCGGTGCTCCAGTGGTTCGGCGGAAAGGTCGTACATATAACACAGCAATGCCTGACTCACTCCAGCGACGACATCACCGGCCGCTCACTCATGAATTGCTCCAGCCGCGAACGCAGCCAGCGCTCGCCCGGGTCGCTGTCAACGTGGCTGAGCCAGACCATCGACAGATCGAGGGTCGGAGTCTTGAACGGGAACGGCTCCTTGAACAGCAGCCCGGACGCGGCCATGGCGTCGGCGGTGTAGTCCGGCAGGCTGGCGATCAGATCGGTGCCGGCCAGCAGCGCCGGCAACGAACTGTACTGCGGCACCGACAGCACCACCTGACGGGTGCGACCGATGTCCGCCAGCCACTCATCGGCATAGCCGCTGACATTGGCGGTGTGGGAAACCAGCACGTGGGGACGTGCGCAATATTCATCGAGGGTCAGCGGCGTGTCGGACTTGTCGGCGCGCAGGATGCTCGGCTGAATGTGTCGCAACAATTTGCGCTTGGCATTGGCCGGCAGACCACGGGTCTGGCTGATGCCGACGGTGATGTCGCCAGCGGCCAGCAGATCGGGAATCCGCCAGTAATCGACGTGCTGCACCACAAACACCACGCTCGGCGCTTCCTGGCGCAAGGCGCGCAGCAGCGGTGGCAGCAGTCCGAATTCAACGTCGTCCGACAGCCCGATGCGAAAGGTCATGGTGCTGACGGCGGGATCGAAATCCCGGGTCAGGCTAAGGGCCACCGACAACGAGTCGAGCGCAGGCTTGAGATGGCGATAGATGTCTTCGGCACGGGCGGTCGGCTCCATGCGATGGCCGACGCGGATGAACAATGGATCGTTGAGCATGGTGCGCAGACGGTTGAGCGCCGAGCTGATGGTCGGCTGGCCGAGAAACAGCTTCTCGGCGGCCCGGGTCACGTTGCGTTCGAGCATCAAGGTCTCGAACACCACCATCAGGTTGATGTCGGCCTTGCGTAGTTCATTGCGGTTCATCCATTGCCCCCCGATCCCCAGATTGCGGGCAGTGTAGAAAGGCCGCGGGGGCGGCGTCCATCGAAACGCTGCGTCATTGCACCGTCAACGTCTTCAGCCCCAGGCCCATCATCCGCGAATCGTCGTTGATACCCAGTTGCCGCGGGCTGACGGCATCCGGCAACTGTAATTCGATATCGAGCCGGTCATCATTGCCGAGGCGCTGGTTGAGCGCGGCGCTGATCGGAACTTCCAGGCGATTGCCTTGAAACTGCGTCAAACGGGTCTCCAGTACCTGTTGACCGTTCAGACTGACGATTACCCGCTGGCCGGGGTGCCGGGGCTGGATGAATGCCAATGCGTCGATCACGATCGAACTCACTGGAGGCAAGACCCGCAACTCCATCTTCGCCTGCTGCCCTTCCGTCCACGTCCCCCAGTTTTCAGGCGTCGACCAGCCGCTGACCAGTTGTTGGTTTCGATAATTGAAGGTGAGAGTTTGTCCCGGGCGAGTGAGGGGGATCAGTGACATCCGCCGCCCCTCATCCTGCACGGACAGACACTGCACACAGCGTTTCCAGCCCGGCGCCAGCACCGCGACCCCATCCACGCGCGTCAGCAGATCGGTTTCACTGTTGATGGTTCTGGCGGCATCGACCAGCGCATCGTCGTCCAGGAGGTACAGAGAGTCCGCGTCGTATTGCCCCGAATCGAGCATCGCGCGTGCTTTCTGCTGTGCCCGCGCCAGCGCCGAAGTGCTCATGCGTCCCAGATAGACCGCATCGGTTTTCATCCCGTGGGTCGCTGCGAAACCGGCGATCATCTGCCAGCGCTCACCCTGGTTCTGTGGCATCAGGCTGCGGACATTGGCATAACGCGCAGCGGCACTTGCCCAGAAAGGATCCGTCATCGGGCTGGCCCAGACCGACGAAGGAGCCACCAATTTTCCCTGCCGCAGCCCCATCCAGCCGTTGCGGCTATCGGCGACCTGGATCAGCAGCGCCACCGCGAGCAGACCAATGGCGATACGCGGTCGATAACCGCGCACCACCAGAAAAATCGCAGCCAGGATGCAGACGTACAGAACCGGCCAGAACATCCGGCCCGAGGCACGAAAGATATTGGCCAGCGCGACAAGACTTTTCGGCAGCGGATAACCGAGGTTCCACGCCCCGATGCCGATCTGATTCGACAGCGCGAACAGCCATAAACCGAACAGGGCCATCAACAGCCATGGGCGTCCACGCACCTGATGGTTCAGCGATTGGCGGTTCCGAAACCAGGCCATCAGCGCCAGCGGCATCAACAAGAGAACGCCCAAGCCAAGGTAGTTGAAACCTTCGTAGTCCCCACTCCCCTTCGGCAGATCGGGCAGGATCAATGACCAGCCAGCCGGGTCGACGGGCGACAACAGATTCATCCGGTACAAACCAAAACCGCCGGAGGCCGCACCATCGGCAATGCTGAAGTAACCGGCCTGCCAGCAACACACGCTCACCAGAGCGAAAAGCGTACCGCCCTCGATCAACCCCTGACGCCGGCTCAAAGACTGATTGAAAGTCTTGCCCAGCAGATCCGCCACCCAGATCAGCGCAACCATGGCCAGCAGGTAGGCGTGTACCCATGCCGTCACCGCCAGCAAGACTCCCCAGACGAGGCGCCGCCGGCGCAGATTCGGCAGCAGCGCCAGGTACAGCGCGGCCAGGATCAGGAAATGGCCGGCCAGTGAAAGGTGCCCGCCCATGCGCAAGAACATTGCTGGCGAGAACGCCAGCAGCCCTGCACCCAGAAGTCGAATCAAGGGATTGGCCGTCATCAGCCCAATCAGTTTCCAGCCAAACCAGGCTTGCAACACGCAACACGCCAACAGCCACAAACCGAAATACTGAAAGGTGTCCGGCAACCAGGCATTGAATGGTTTGAACAACAGCGCCAGCAGTGGAATGGAGTCGGAAAAAATGATCGCGCTACCCAGTTCCAAACCGTAAGAAGGATTGAGCCCGAGCGGAAAAGTCCACGGCGAATGCCGGAAAAAAACCCAGCCCAGATAATGCGTCGCCGGATCGCCCTGCTCCAGCCAGGCGATGTTCTGCGGGTTCAGCGCCTGCGGCCCGACTACCAGAAAAAACACCAGAACACCCAATAACACGGGCAATAGAAATAGAGCCGGCTGCTCGCGTGAATCCCTCATCGATACGTCCAGAAGTTATGCAGTACAAACGTGAACGCCGGAATCGTCAGCGCCACCGCACCGATACCCGCCAGATAATGCAACCCGGCCTTCTGTGCCGCCCAGGCCACGAACATCGCCAACAGGAAGCCGCCCGCCGAAACCATCAAAAAACGCCGCAGGGTCTTGCCGTGCAACCGGGCGGAAAAACTCCAGGTGGTGTTGATCACGTAGGACACCACCGTTGCCACGGCAAAAGCCACGCCGTTGGCCAACGGAGGCTGTGGACTGACGAAGTTGATGAACAGCACCGCCACCAGTGCATGCAGTGCCGTAACGAACAGACCGGTTACGGCGAAGCGCAGGCCGCGCTGAATCAAAGCGGATCTCTGGGGTATCGTCACGGCTTGCGCGCCAGCACGAACACACTCAGACCGCCCACACGGTTGATGCCCATCAACGGCAACTCAAGACTGCACAGGGTTTTCAGCAGCATATTGACCAGCGGATGGTGTTTTTTCAGCTGCGAACGCGGGGCCGCCCCTCGAGCGCCGCCGGGTAACAGGCGCGACGCCAGCGCAAGCGGGAAGACCACTGCGAAGTAATAGGCGCCCCGCTCCACCGTCAATCCGGCGTTACCCGCCAGAGCCTCGAATTGCCCCAGGGTGTAGCGACGTTTGTGTTCGAGAAAATCATCGTGCCCGCTCCACATGAACTGGAACGCCGGCACGGTCATCAGAAAGCGGCTGCCGGACGGCACTTTGTCGACGTAGGATTTGAGCAGGCCTAGATCGTCATCGACGTGCTCCAGCACATCCATCAGCAACACCAGATCAGCGTCGACGTTGTCGATCGAGCGACGGTAATGCACCGGTTTGCCGACGGTGGTGGCGCTTGAATCGGCCGGGTAGCTGATGTCCACGCACCACGCTTCGCGCGCCGCCGTGTGGGTCAACAAGTGATGGGAGAAAAATCCTGAACCGGCGCCGACGTCGAGAATTCGTTTGATCGGCGTTTCACCCAGCAAGCGGCGGGTGGCGGCCGCTTTGGAGCAGTAATACCAATGCTCGCCGATGCTGTCGCCGAGGATGTCGGTTTCCTTGAGATCCATCTGTCAGTCCTTGGATTCGTAAATGCGGCGCACCAGGAAAACCGGCCGGCGCTTCGCTTCGATATAAGTGCGGCCCAGATACTCGCCGAGCACGCCGATACCGATCAATTGCAAGCCGCCGAGAAACGTCACGGCAACCATCAGCGAGGCGTAACCGGGCAAGTCAACGCCATGAATGAGCGTGCGCAGCACAATGAACATCGCAAAGGCGAACGACACCAGAGAGACCAGCGCCCCCAGATACGTCCAGATCCGCAGCGGTTCGGTGCTGAAACTGGTGATGCCCTCCAGGGCGAAATTCCACAGTCGCCAGCCATTGAACTTGCTCTGCCCCGCCGCCCGCTCCGGGCGTTCGTACTCGACCTGGGTGGTGCGAAATCCGACCCAGGCGAACAGGCCTTTCATGAAGCGCCGGGATTCGGGCAATGTCAGCAGCGCGTCGACCACGCAGCGATCCATCAGTCGGAAATCACCGACGTTTTCCGGCAATGACTGTTCGGCAATTTTGTTGTGCAGGCGATAGAACCAACTGGCAGAGGTCTGCTTGGCCCAGGAGTCGTTGCGCCGGCTGATGCGGTGGCCAAGCACCACTTCAAAACCTTCGCGCCAGCGCTCGATCATTTGCAGGATGACCTCGGGCGGATCCTGCAGATCGACATCGATCGGCACCACGATTTGCCCGGTGGCCATCTGCAAACCCGCGGAAAGCGCCGCCTCCTTGCCGAAATTGCGGCTCAGATCGACGATGCGGATGCGCGAATCGCTCTGCTGGCAATGCAGCAAACGTTCCAGCGTTGCATCGGAACTGCCGTCATTGACGAACACCAGTTCCAGTTCGACCAGCGTCTCTTGCGCGAACACCTGACGAATGCGCAGGAGAAAGCCGTCGAGGCTGTCCTCTTCATTGAATACGGGGATCACCAGCGACAACTTCACCGGGCCCGCGTGTTGCGTTCCGTGCGGATGGGTCAATGGACTGCTCTTTCTTATAGTGATTGTCGGTCGCCGAACGCTGTTCGACGCCATGAGCCGCACCGTATTAAGCAGCAGCCCGGAATGTCATGCAAGGGTGAAACGAGGGCGTTCCGGCCAATCCGGAGGACGATCCCTGCGCTCTGGCCCGCGCCTTCCAGAAACATTCACGAACGATTGGAAACAAATCCCCGATAGCCAAAAAACCGCGCTCCGCTAGGCTTGCGTCGAGGCGTCACACAGGCTGTCGCACATAAATCGCATGGAGCGAACTGAATGTATTTCGAGATTTACAGGCAATCCAAAGGCACCCCGAGCACCGGCAAGGGCCAATGGCGCTGGAGATTGAGGGCGGGGAATCACGAGACGGTCGCCAGTGGCGAGTCGTATGTGAACAAGGCGGATTGTCTGCACGTGATCGAATTGATCAAGGGTGTGCAGGGGGATACGCCGGTCAAGGAGATCTGAGGACTGTCCAGGACGCCGGGCTGCCTGAGTTGGCAGCTCCGGCGACTTCTGAAGTAGCTTCAGAACCTTTCGGGAATGTGCCTGAAGGGATAATCCGACTCTTTGTATCCCCCCGGTTTCTGCCGCTTGGGCAATCTCACCTTCTCTCGCGGCACCTCTTTGTAGGGGATGCGACTGAGCAGGTCGGAAATGATATTGAGCCGCGCCCGACGCTTGTCGTTCGAGTTGGCCACCAGCCATGGTGCGTAATCGGTATCGGTCGCTTCGATCATGTCGTCCCGCGCCCGGGAGTAGTCATACCAGCGGCTGTAGGACTTGAGGTCCATCGGCGACAGTTTCCAGATCTTGCGCCCGTCGACAATCCGCGCCTCCAGGCGCCGGGTCTGTTCTTCCTGGCTGACATTGAGCCAGTACTTGAGCAGGATCACCCCCGAACCGACAACTGCGCGCTCCACCAGCGGCACGGTCTTGAGAAACTTTTCGACCTGTTTGTCCGTGCAAAAGCCCATTACCCGCTCGACACCGGCGCGGTTGTACCAACTGCGATCGAAGATCACCACTTCGCCAGCGGCCGGCAAATGCGGCAGATAGCGCTGCAGGTACATCTGGCTCTTCTCGCGATCAGTCGGGGCTGGCAACGCGATGACGCGAAAGACTCGCGGGCTGACCCGCTCGGTCAGCGCCTTGATGGTGCCGCCCTTGCCCGCACCGTCACGGCCTTCGAAGATGATGCAGATCTTGATGCCTTCGGCCTTGACCCATTCCTGCATTTTCACCAGTTCGATATGCAGACGGCGCAGCTCGGCAAGGTAGTCCTTGTTTGACAGCTTTGTATGTTCCTCAGGTTTTTCTCGGGGCGAGTCTTTCTTCTTTCCCTTTGCCATGACCAGACCTCTCGGGTTGGAGCGACAGCCAGGCTCGTTGGCATTGCATGGCCTGGAACCGGAAAGTTTAGTCATTTATCGCAAAACGCAAGCAAACGTGCGGTAACTCACAGGCAACGTGCTTATTTCGAAAAAGCCTGTACAACTTTTGACGGAATGCCAATCGCCAACCATTCTCCATCACGGCGCAACGTCCGATGTCGGCCGTTGATGCCTGGCGTGTTGCAAACCTGCCATCTGGATGTGGGGAAGAGGTCATGCACAGTTCGCTCTTGCGCGCCGCGTCGCTCCTGCTCGCCTTGAGCGCTGCACCGCTCTTGTTGCAGGCCGCCGATGCGCCTGCGGCTCCGGCGGCGGCCACCGCTTCTGCCAAAGATGCCGTGTTTACCACAGAGCAGCTCGACCAGATGCTCGCGTCGATTGCCCTGTATCCCGACCCACTGCTCGCTCAAGTGCTGATGGCCGCCACTTATCCGGGAGAAGTTGCCGAAGCCGCGGGCTGGTCCAAGGCGCATCCAGACGCCAAGGGCGATGATGCGGTCAAGCAAGTGGCCAGCCAGACGTGGGATCCGAGCGTGCAGGCCTTGGTGGCGTTCCCGCAAGTCTTGGCGACTCTGGGGCAGGACCCGGTCTGGGTACAACGTCTGGGGGATGCCTTTCTGGCCCAGCCTGACGAACTCATGGCCGGCGTTCAGCGCTTGCGGCGTCAGGCCCAGGCGGCGGGCAATCTGCAGAGCAATCAATATCAGAACGTGACAGTGCAGAACGTAACGCCGCCCATCTCTGCCGGGACAACCAAGCCGGCCGACAACACAACCATCATCATTCAGCCCGCCGATCCGCAGGTGGTCTACGTCCCGACCTATAACCCGACGACCACTTACGGCACCTGGCCTTATCCCGCCTCGCCGCCGGTGTATTACCCGCCGCCACCCGCTTACTACCCGGGTCAGGCACTGGTGGCCGGGCTGGCCTTCGGTACGGGCGTGGCGGTTGTCGCGTCGTTGTGGGGCGACTGTGATTGGGGCAACAACGATATCGACATCGATGTAAACCGTTACAACAACATCAACGGCAATAACCGCATCACCAACAACCAGAACAAGTGGCAGCACAACACCGTGCATCGCGATGGCGTGCCTTATCGTGACAACCGCAGTCGCGCGCAGTATGGCCGGCAGCTGGACGGCGCGGCTCAGCGTGACGCCTATCGCGGTGACAACGCGCAGCGGGCCCAGGCTCGGGAGCGAGCTCGCAACTCGATGGACAAAGCCGGTATCGAGCGTCCCGCCACCAGCAATCGGGAAGCCCGGAATCAAGTCCGCGAAGCGCAATCCGCCAATGTTGGCAATCGCATGCAAGGCGGCGCGGACAGGCCTAGAGCCGCCGACCGCGCTCAAGGCAACACGCGGGAGGCGCGGCAGCCGGGCGTTAATCAACGTGACAACCGTGCGTCCCATGCCCGAACCGCCGCGGGCAGTGCGCGGAACAACGCCTTCGCCGGCGCGCGCTCTCCGTCCCAGACCCGCGTCCAGGCTGATCGTGGCCGGGCCAGCCAGATTTCTGCGCAACGTCCCAATACCTCACGCGTAGCCGGACATCAGATCAGCCGGCCATCCGGCGGGGGCATGCGTCAGAGAGGAGGTGGCCGTCGATGAACATTCATTCTCTGCTCAGGAGCTGCCTGATCCTCGCGGCCGGCCTCGCATTTTCGAGCTTCGCCTCGGCCCAGCAAGTATTTCCAACCCCGGAAAAAGCCGCTGAGGCCTTCGTCGAAGCCCTCGGTACGCAACACGCCGACCAAAAACGCCTGACTGAATTGCTGGGCGAGGAATGGCACAGCTTCATTCCCCGTGAAGGCGTGCAGCGCAGCGATGTCGATGCCTTCCTCCAGCAATACCGCGAACAGCACACCCTGGAAAAGACCGGCGACAACAAGGCCGTACTCTCCGTCGGGCCCGATCACTGGACGCTGCCCATCCCCCTCATCAAAGACAAAACCGGTTGGCGCTTCGACATGAAAGCTGCGCAGGTCGAAATCCGTGCCCGTCGCATCGGCCGCAACGAACTGGCGGCAGTGCAATCGGCGCTGGCCTACCACGACGCCCAAATGGACTACGCCTCGGAAGACCGCGACGGCGACGGCGCCCTCGAATACGCACAGAAAATCTTCAGCTCCCCCGGCAAACACGACGGCCTCTATTGGCCAGAAGACGACAGCGGCCAGATCAGCCCCCTCGGCCCCGCCTTCGGCCAGGCTATCAACGACGAAGACTGGCACGGCTACCACTTCCGCATCCTCGACGCCCAAGGCCCGTCAGCACCGGGCGGCGCCTACAGCTATCTGATTGGAGACAAGATGAGTCGCGGATTCGCCTTGATCGCCTGGCCTGCGAAGTATGCCGACACCGGGGTGATGAGTTTCATGATCAGCCATGAGGGCCAGGTGTTTCAGAAGGACCTCGGGCCGGATGGGGAGAAAGTGGCGAAGGCGATGAAGCGGTTTGATCCGGATGATAGTTGGGAGGTGGTGGATTTGGGGCAGAAGTAGTTGGGGTGTCGAATTGCGTTGGATCAGAAACGAAAAAGCCCCGTAGCTTCTCAGCTACGGGGCTTTTAAATGTAATTTGATAACGCTATATAATCAAAAAAAACGATTACGCTGAACAATTCGCTGCACAAGCCGAGACTGAGCTCCAACCGCTCGATCTTGAGGAAATGCAAGCACTACACTTTTAGTCTGAATTGCGTTAGCTGAGCCTCTGTAAGTAGACAGATCACCTTCATAGGAAGCAACGCTACTAACAGAATTTCCGTAACTTGCAGCCTCAAAACTGAAGGACAGCTGCGCCATAGATCCGGCTTCGCATTTATCCTCTGACTGATCCATAAACAGCTCCACAAGTCATCACCTTCAAAGGCGCCGGGATTCTAGACCCTTCACCACCAGTCCTTCAAGAGTCGAGACTGCCTCCATTGATATGCGAGCCACTGGTTCCGCGTCTCTGAGAATCATACGCCCATCTTTTTTCCGACCAGCGGGGTGAGCAGAGAAGAATTTCAGGAATCGCGATGGCGCAACACCATCAAAAGGGAGCACCCTAACCTTCGTCGCGTCACTCTCGTTTTCAGTTATAGCATCTTGGTGAAGACGGGTAGCAAGGCTCTTACGATACGGCTCAAGAAAAATCACTTCTCTGATGCCAGCAGCTACCAGGTGTCGCGCACAAGAGTGGCAAGGGTAGGTCGTCACAAACAATTTACCGTGGCGAATTTTGCCCCCGTCTGTCGCTCCTGCATTAAGAAGAGCATGCATTTCAGCGTGAACAGCACGAGAGAATTCTATGAGACTCTTGAGCTGTGTTTTCCCTCTGATCACTGCTAAAGCAGCCTCTCTCTTATCCAACGAAATCAGTTCACTCTCGATTAATTTATCTACAATGTAATTAGAGATTACCTTTTTTTCCTGATCGTTTGAGCAAACACCTCCATCCAAATTCCAACAACGGCGGTCCTCATCAAAGTTAAGTCCATCTCCCTCTGTCTGGTACAAACCACCAAAAGCCTTTGGAACATCATTCCAGCCCGTGGAAATCACCTCCCCCTCACAACTTGTAATTGAAGCACCAACTTGACGAGAAAGGCATGCGGAATTCCTTGCTGCCGAAAAAGCAGCATACATTGCTCTTTCATTTACAGTAGGGGTTGCAACCATTGTCCCCAACATCAAATCCAGAAACCGCTTGACTCTACTAATTCGATGCGAGTCTGTAGTTTTCTCAACTCGTAAAAAAAAATCCGACTGAGGAAACGTATCTTCAACCCTTTGGCCGTGATCTATTTCCTCTCCAGAGTCTCGATCTATCAGATCATGAACCCCGTCGCCCTTCAAAGCACCTTCTAGACGAGAAATTCGCATTTCTATCGGAGAATACACACCTACGACGTACAACATTTCCCCATAAATGGATCTTAAGAGCCGCAACTCATCAACATGTTTAATCGAATCAATTATATGACACCATTTCAGAGTAACATTTGGTACCAAACTATCATCTGAGTCAGTGCGAAACAAATCAGGGTGCTCGGACTTTTTAGCTTCCGCCGCTTTCTCCTGCTCAGAAGCCCTTGCAATACTGATCCTTCTAATCGCAAGCTTTGCGAGCACCTCATTACCATGGTCCTTCCGCAAATCGTTACCTGCCTCAATCAAATCTTTTACTGAGCAATCTCCAGACAAATTCGATTTAGCTCTAATCTCATCGCTTAGCCTAATTATTTCTACATGCTCATAACCATAATCAGTGCTAAGCAATAGATCTCTAAAATTTTTAGCAACCTCATGCAAAGGAGTACCCAATGGCCCACAAAGCGCGATTACAACCTGAGGGGTGAGGGTCCGATCAATTGCAGTTATATCATCAAATCCCGCACCGACCTCCACTCCTCCAACTACACGAAGACTAGGATCAACAGCTGCCATAAGAAATATCCTTCTGGAAATTTTCTCTACTAATCATGGCACGCAATCTAAAATTCGCAATTGCCTACCTTTACCTGTGCGATCAGCACCAAGGCTATGGAAGCCGAAAATCGGATAAATTTGTAAGAATATTAAAGACAAGTCGTACGACTTTACGATGCAATATTGATGCAATACGGCGCATTCCTCCGAAGACCGCCAAGATAGAAAGTTTTCCTACATTATTTTCAGACCGCCACATCACAAAATTTCTCTAGGCCAATGGGTACCTCAAGAAGCGACTGCTTCTCCCTACTCCGATAAAACCTAGCTATTCAGCGTAGCTGTGAGAACAATCCGAGCAGGGCACGGGGTTTCAAGTGATCGGTGAGATCACTTCAAATCTTCCTGAGGATGGTGAGACGGTCCGTTATGAACGACCACGACATTCTTGATGTCCGCGAGGTGGCCAATGAGGCGGCATAGCCGTATACCCGCATCAGACATCCGTCTGTCGCCCCATTGCATACCGCTTACTCAAAAGAAAAAGTCGCGGTCCAATACCTGAGATTCCAGACGATTTCAGCGCTGCGACCAGATTGAGCAGGTGACTCCGATCTAGGTTGTACACAGGAGCGGCGACAGATTTTTTTCTCTACGCAGGAAAAACATGCGCGCAGCTTTAGTAGCAAAAACAGTACAAACAAAAAAGCCCCGTAGCTTCTCAGCTACGGGGCTTTTTCTATATATGGCGGAGAGATAGGGATTCGAACCCTAGGTACCGGTGAAGGTACAACGGATTTCGAATCCGTCCCATTCGGCCACTCTGGCATCTCTCCAACGGCGCGCATCATAACAACACTTTCGCTGAATGGGAAACCCCCAGACGAAATTTTTTCCGTGCTATCAGATGCTTGCGTCGATTAAAGCGGTACGCCCAGACGGTTGGCGACTTCTTCGTAGGCTTCGATGACGTCACCGAGGCCCTGGCGGAAGCGGTCCTTGTCCATCTTCTTCTTGGTGTCCTTGTCCCACAGACGGCAACCGTCCGGGCTGAACTCGTCGCCCAGGACGATGGAGCCGTCGCTGAACACGCCGAATTCCAGCTTGAAGTCCACCAGCAGCAGGCCTGCGTCGTCGAACAGTTTGCTCAGGACTTCGTTGACCTTGAGCGACAGTTCTTTCATACGCGCCAGTTGCTCGGCGGTGCCCCAGCCGAAGGCCACAACGTGGGATTCGTTGATGAACGGATCGCCCTTGGCGTCGTCCTTCAGGAACAGTTCGAAGGTGTACGGGTTGAGCTTCATGCCCTCCTCGACGCCCAGACGCTTGACCAGGCTGCCGGCGGCGTAGTTACGCACGACGCACTCGACCGGGATCATGTCGAGTTTTTTCACCAGCACTTCGTTGTCGGCCAGCAGCTTGTCGAATTGGGTCGGAATGCCGGCCGCTTCGAGTTTCTGCATGATGAAGGCGTTGAACTTGTTGTTCACCATGCCTTTGCGGTCGAGCTGCTCGATGCGCTTGCCGTCGAACGCCGAAGTGTCGTTGCGAAACAGCAGGATCAAGCGGTCAGCGTCGTCGGTCTTGTAAACCGATTTGGCTTTGCCGCGGTAGAGTTCTTCACGTTTTTCCATGATGGGCTCCGCTTGCTAAGTAGATGGGCTAGGCGATGTGGCGCCAGTCGAGCCCTGAATCTTGATCGGCCAGTTGCAGCCAGTCCGGGTCGCACCCGAGGGTGTCGACAAAACATTGCCGGGCCAGCTGCGGCAGGTTGTTCTTGCTGCTCAGATGGGCCAGGACCAGGTGTTGCAGGCCTTGCCAGCCCAACTCGGCCACCAGGAATGCCGCCTGATGGTTGTTCAAATGTCCCAGCTCACCGCCCACCCGCTGCTTGAGAAAGTACGGGTAATGACCACGGGCCAGCATGTCGCGACAGTGATTGGACTCGATCATCAACGCATCGAGGTCCCGATAACCGTCCAGCACCCGCTCGCAGTAGGAACCCAGGTCGGTCAGCAGGCCGAAGCGCCGCTGCTCTTGATCGCTGAATACGTACTGGGTCGGCTCCTGCGCATCATGGGCCACGGCAATGACCCCGATGCTCAGAGCACCGATCTGCAGTTGCTCGCCACCGGTCACGAAACCGGCAGGTTCAATCGGTTTGCGCATCCCGCGCAGTGTGCCGCGACTGAGGTAGACAGGCAGATTGTAGCGCCGAGACAGCAAACCCACGCCATGCACGTGGTCGGCATGTTCGTGGGTTACGAGTATCGCGCTCAGTTGCGCCGGGTTCACACCCAGGCGCAACAGGCGTTTTTCGGTTTCCCGCAGGGAAAAACCACAATCCACCAGCACATACGTATCAGCACTGGCGATCAGCGTGCCGTTCCCTTGGCTACCGCTGCCGAGAACGGCAAAACGCATTGGATCAGCCCAGGTTGTCCTGAATCACGCTCAACACTTTGCGGGCCACATCGGCCGGCGCAACGGTGTTGATGTTTTTCTCGACGGTCACCTGAACGTTCTCGCCGACCTTGCTCAGGCGAACCTGATAACGCTCGGCACGGGCTTCAACTTCTTCCTTGGTCGGCGCGCTGCCGAACAGGCTGCTGAAGAAACCAGGTTTCTCGTCTTTCTTCTCGGCCTTTTCGGACAAGTTGATGTAGTAGAGACCCAGGCTGCGGTTGATGTCTTCAACGCGCCATTCACCCTGCTCCAGCGCACGACCGACGCTCGACCAGGCACGATCCAGGTCCGTACCGACGTTCAGTACCGGGTTGCCGCTGCCGTCTTCGCTCAGGCTGACACGGCTCGGGGTATCGAAATCACGCGAAGCCAGCATCGACACCGAACCACCCTTCTCGGAGGTACGGCTCATGCTCGCGAGCATGTCGTCGACCAGCGCGGCGTCGAGGCCGGTGTTGACCGAACGGTTGGTGAAATCAACATTGGCGGTGCTGCCGGCAGGACGCTCGGCGCTGACCACGTAGACTTCACTGGTGTTGCGCTGCACGCCCGGCTCGATGCGCACCCGCACACGGGTTTCACTGTCGGTGCTGACGCCGGCGGCGCTCAGGCGCTTGGCCATGGCGGCGGACAGTTCGTCGGAATGCTGCCAGGTGGTGGTGAATTCGCCGGTTTGCGGGCGCTGTTCATCCAGACGGAAACCGTTGTCCTGGAAGTACTGCACCGCCACTGGCCAGACTTCGGCCGGTGGATGCTGGGCCATGACCCAACGGGAATCACCGCTCTTCTGCAGCGAGTAGTCGCTGGCATCGGCAACGGTCGACAGCGGTTGAGGACGCGGGACGATGTATTCACCCTTGGCGGTGTCGTCGGCCACGTTGCGCGGGATCGGCAGCAGCGGATCCAGGCGCTTGGAGGTGCTGACGTCCGGTGGCAGTTGCATCGGTGCAGTCTGTTGCGCTTCCAGGTAATCGCTACCACGGTCACGGAAATAACCTTCCGGGCCCCAGACCCATCCGCAGCCACTGGTGCTGGAGATAATCAAGGCAAGTGCGGAAAGTCCGGCCATTCGCTTCATGCGTTGTACTTCCTCAATTAAACCAGGACGTTGCACTGGCGCAGGGCCGAGCGCAGCGTTTCATGACAAGGAGCGCTCAGCCAGGTCAGCGGCAGGCGGATGCCTTGGTGCATCAGGCCCATTTCGACCAAAGCCCACTTCACCGGAATCGGGTTGGCTTCGATGAACAGGTCCTTGTGCAGCGGCATCAGTTTTTCGTTGATGGCCCGTGCGGTCTCGGCGTCGCCCTTGAGCGCGGCCTCGCACAGGTCGGCCATTTCGCGCGGGGCGACGTTGGCGGTAACAGAGATGTTGCCCTTGCCGCCCAGCAGGATCAGCTCGACTGCGGTCGGATCATCACCGGACAGCACGATGAAGTCCTTGCTCACGCCGTCGATGATCGCCTTGGCACGCTTCAGGTCGCCGGTCGCTTCCTTGATGCCGATGATGTTCGGCACGGTGGACAGGCGGATCACGGTCTCGGCCTGCATGTCGCAGGAGGTGCGGCCGGGAACGTTGTAGAGAATCTGTGGGATGTCGACCGCTTCGGCGATGTGCTTGAAGTGCTGGTACAGGCCTTCCTGGGTCGGCTTGTTGTAGTACGGGACGACCAGCAGGCAGGCATCGGCGCCGGCTTCTTTAGCGTTGCGGGTGAGCTCGACCGCTTCGCGGGTCGAGTTGGCGCCAGTACCGGCGATCACCGGAATACGACCGGCGACCTGTTTGACCACGGCTTTGATGACGGCGATGTGTTCTTCTACATCAAGGGTTGCCGACTCGCCGGTGGTGCCGACCGCGACAATGGCATGGGTGCCGTTCTTGAGATGGAAGTCCACGAGTTTGCTGAGGCTGTCCCAGTCAAGACGCCCTTGTGCATCCATGGGAGTGACCAGTGCCACCATACTGCCCGCAATCATGAAACCGCTCCTGCCGGAAAAAGAGAGCGGTAATGGTACTGGCGCCAAGATGCTTGCACAAGCGAAGTACTGTGCCGCCATTCCCCTTGGCGCCGCTTTTCGCTACCCTTCAGACTTTGATCGGTACTGATCAGCTTGTACGCCGGGTTCCAGCCTCCCGTTTCGGCCTCCCGGGCCCCGTTCCAGTGTCGTTGCCGTACGCTTGCTTGTTCATGAAGCCGTAGCGCCACACGAACCGGGCCTTCCGGACAGGCATTGCCCCGGCAATCAACGCCCTCTCCCTACCGACCGCTCATCGCTTTAGGAATGCTGCATGTCCACCCCCACAGTTCGCGAACAATTCCTTGTCATCAGTGCCCTCGGCGCCAATCCCATGGAGCTGACCAACGTCCTGTGCCGCGCCAGCCATGAAAACCGCTGCGCGGTGGTTACCTCGCGCCTGACCCGCCACGGCGAGTGCAGCGCGCTGGTGCTCGAAGTCTCCGGCAGCTGGGACGCCCTGGCACGCCTTGAAGGCAGCCTGCCGGTGCTGGCCAAGCGTCATGCGTTCACCGTCAACGTGGTGCGCAGCGCCGCCCTGGAAAACCGTCCGCAAGCCCTGCCGTACGTGGCTTACGTGTCTTCGGCGTACCGTCCGGACATCATCAACGAGCTGTGCCAGTTCTTCATGGATCACAACGTCGAGCTGGAAAACCTGACGTGCGATACCTATCAGGCACCGCAGACCGGCGGCACCATGCTCAACGCCACGTTCACCGTGACCCTGCCCGCCGGCACCCAGATCAGCTGGCTGCGCGACCAGTTCCTGGATTTCGCCGACGCCATGAACCTGGATGCACTGATCGAACCGTGGCGCCCACAGAACCCAATGTAAGGAAGCTTTCATGGCCGTTGTCATCGACCAACCGGTTACGGATTTCGAAGCACCTGCCACCAGCGGGCAGACCGTCAGACTGTCAGCCCTCAAGGGCAAGCAAGTGGTGATCTATTTCTATCCGAAGGACAGCACCCCGGGCTGCACGACCGAAGGCCAGGGCTTTCGCGATCAATACGCAGCATTCAAGGCTGCCAACACGGAAATCTTCGGAATTTCCCGCGACAGCCTGAAGTCCCACGAGAACTTCAAGTGCAAGCAGGAATTTCCGTTTGAGCTGATCAGCGACAAGGAAGAAGCCGTCTGCCAGCTGTTCGACGTGATCAAGCTGAAGAAACTTTACGGCAAGGAATACCTGGGCGTTGATCGCAGCACCTTCCTGATCGACAGGGACGGCGTACTGCGTCAGGAATGGCGCGGCGTGAAAGTGCCAGGACATGTGGATGCAGTGCTGGCTGCTGCTCAGGCGCTGAACAAGGCCTGATGCTGTCGGCGCCCTCGCGGGCGCCGCTCCATTTTCAAAGCAGCGGCGCTACCGCCGGCTCCTTGCGCGGCCACGCATCCAGCACAGCCTTGAACAGCGTCGCCAGCGGAATCGCGAAGAACACTCCCCAGAATCCCCACAACCCGCCGAACAACAGCACCGCACAAATGATCGCCACCGGGTGCAGGTTGACCGCTTCGGAGAACAGCAACGGCACCAGCACGTTGCCATCCAGCGTCTGGATGATCCCGTAAACCGCCATCAGATAGATGAACTGATCGCTCCAGCCCCACTGGAACAGCGCAATCAGCAGCACCGGTACGGTCACCACCACCGCACCGACATACGGCACCACCACCGACACGCCCACCAACAGGGCCAGCAGCGCCGCATAATTGAGCCCCAGCGCGACGAACGCGATGTAGGTCACCCCACCACAAATCACGATCTCGATGACCTTGCCGCGAATGTAGTTGGCGATCTGCCGGTTCATTTCCTCGGCAACCCGGGTGATCAGCGCCCGTTCGCGCGGCAAATAGCCGCGCACCCACTCGCCGATCATTGCCCGGTCCTTGAGGAAGAAGAACACCAGGATCGGCACCAGCACCAGATAGATCATGATGTTCACCAGCAGCGGCAAGCTCGACAACGAGAACGTCAGCGCCCACTGGCCGAACTTGCCGATCTCGCCCCGCGCCGCTTCGATCGCTTGCAGCACCTGCTCGTCGGAAACCAGGTGCGGATAGCGCTCGGGCAGCAGCAACAGCAGCGATTGCCACTTGGCAAGCATGCCCGGCAACTCGTTGAACAGGGTGATCAACTGGTGCCAGAGCAGCGGCAGCACCACGACGATGAACACCATCAGCACGCCCATGAACAACGCAAACACCAGACCGACCGCCGCCCCACCGGGCACACGCAGGCGCTCGAGCGTGAGCACCAACCCCTGCATCAGATACGCCAGCACCATGCCGGCCAGCACCGGCGCAAGCATTCCGCCAAGCGTGAGCACAGCAGTGAAGGCGAGAAACAACAGCACCGCCAGCACCACCGCTTCTTCATCGGAGAAGTAGCGCTGAATCCAGTCGCGCAACACTTTGAACATCAATTTTCCTTAGGTCATTTACGCGGTCGGTTTCAGGCTTTTTTCAGCCAGTAACGGTAGACACCGGCCTCGTCTTCTTCACGCAGCAGCGTATGACCGGCCAACTTGGCAAAGGTGCGAAAGTCGCGTTGCGAGCCAGCATCCGTGGCAATCACCTTGAGTATTGCACCGCTGGGCAACTTGTTCAGTTCCATCTTGGCCTTGAGCAACGGTAACGGACAATTCAGGCCACTGGCGTCCAGTTCACAGTCATGGGCTACAGCGTCGGTCATGCGTCACTCCGAATCAGGTGGTCAGGCTGCCTAGAATATCTGGTCGCAGACCCGGTGTCCGGCTACAGTAAGGTCTTTGTCGACTAAGGCTTTGTGCATGACATTTCTGCGCCCTACCCTGCTGACGCTCGCTTGCCTGCTCGCCTCACCGGGCTTCGCCGACGACCTGCCGTCACTCGGTGACGCCAGCTCTGCCATCGTCTCGCCACAACAGGAATATCAATTGGGTCGCGCCTGGCTGGCGTTGCTGCGCAGCCAGGTTTCGCAGCTCAACGATCCACAGCTCAAAGACTACGTCGAGTCCAGCGTCTATAAGCTGGTGGAAACCAGCCAGGTCAATGACCGACGCCTGGAGTTCATCCTGATCAACAGCCCGCAGCTGAACGCCTTCGCCGCACCGGGCGGGATCGTCGGGGTCAACGGTGGCCTGTTCCTCAACGCCCAGACCGAAGGTGAATATGCCTCGGTACTGGCCCACGAACTGGCTCACTTGTCTCAGCGCCACTTTGCCCGAGGCGTCGAGGCGTCGCAGCGCATGCAGGTACCGATGATGGCAGCGCTGCTGGCTGGTATCGTGATCGCTGCGGCAGGCGCAGGCGATGCCGGGATTGCAGCGATTGCCGGCACCCAAGCGGCAGCCATTCAGGAACAACGACGTTTCTCGCGTCAGAACGAGCAGGAAGCCGACCGCATTGGCATCCTTAACCTGGAAAAGGCCGGCTACGATCCGCGCTCGATGCCGACCATGTTCGAGCGTTTGATGCGCCAGTATCGTTTCGATGGCAAACCGCCGGAATTCCTGCTGACCCACCCGGTCACCGAATCGCGGATCGCCGACACCCGCAACCGCGCCGAACAGGCTAAACCCGGCGGTATCGAAGACAGCAAGCGCTACCAACTGATCCGGGCGCGGGTGCAGTTGACCTATGAAGAAACGCCGGGCCTTGGTGCCAAGCGCTTCCGCGCGCAACTGGATGAGAACCCGAAAAACGACGTGGCTCGATACGGTCTGGCGATCGCCCAGATCAAGGGCGGCCAGTTGAACGAAGCACGGGAGAATCTCAAGCAACTGCTGGATAAATCGCCGAACGAGATCATCTACAACCTCGCGCAGATCGACCTGGACATCACCAACAACAAACTGCCCGATGCTCAGTCCCGGGTTGACCGGATGCTCAGCCAGTATCCTGGCAACTATCCGCTGAATCAGGTGCGTGTCGATCTGCTGCTGAAACAGAACCGAACCGCCGATGCGGAGAAGGCACTCGAAGGCTTGTTGAAATCGCGTCCGGACGATCCAGACGTCTGGTACCAGGTTGCAGAAACCCGCGGACTGTCCGGCAACATCATTGGCTTGCATCAGGCCCGTGCCGAGTATTTCGCGCTGGTCGGCGATTATCGCCAGGCGATCCAGCAACTGGACTTCGCCAAGCGCAAGGCCGGCAGCAACTTCCCGCTGTCGTCGCGTATCGATGCCCGTCAGCGCGAGCTGATGGAGCAAGAGCGTATGGTCAAGGACATGATGGGTTAAGCCCGCGCCGAGACAAATTCCGGATACAAAAAAACCGCCTCTTTCGAGGCGGTTTTTTTTACTGCTCGGACAACTGGATCATTCAGCCAGTTTGAAGGTGATGAAGCTGGCACGGCCCTGACGCAGAACGCGCATCGACACCGAACGGTTTTTCGGTAGCGCCTTGGCGATCTCGGCGAACTCCTTGGAAGAACCGATGGCCTGATTGTTCAGGTGCGTGATGATGTCGCCCGGTTGCAGACCGATCAGGGCCGCAGGACCATCCTGCACTTCCTTGATCACCACACCACCTTTGAGGTCGTAGGTTTTCTTCTGCTCGGCGCTCAGCTCGGCAACCGAAACACCCAGACGATTGCTGTTGGTTTCAGCACCGGATTTAGGCAGGGCATCCAGCTCCTTGTCTTCGTCCGGAATGGCGCCTACGGTCAGCTCGACATTCTTGCGCTTACCGTCACGAATCACTTCGAGATTGGCTTTGGCACCAGCTTTCAATGCACCGACCAGATGTGGCAGATCAGCAGACATGACGATCGGTTGACCGTTCATGCTCAGGATCACGTCACCCACTTGCAGGCCGCCCTTGGCAGCCGGGCCGTCATCCTGAATCTGCGCAACCAGTGCACCGGCCGGTTTGTCCAGACCGAACGACTCGGCCAGATCCTTGTTCACTTCCTGGATGACGACGCCCAACCAGCCACGGCTGACCTTGCCGCCGCTTTTCAGTTGATTGGAAACGTCCATGGCCACGTCGATCGGAATGGCGAACGACACGCCCATGAAGCCACCGGAACGGGTGTAGATCTGCGAGTTGATCCCGACCACTTCACCGTTCAGATTGAACAGCGGGCCACCGGAGTTACCCGGGTTGATCGGCACGTCGGTCTGGATGAATGGCACGTAGTTTTCGTTCGGCAGGCTGCGGCCGACGGCACTGACGATGCCTTGGGTCACGGTGTGGTCAAAGCCGAATGGCGAACCGATTGCCACCACCCACTGACCAGCTTTCAAGTCCTGGGATTTGCCCAGCTTCAGCACTGGCAAATCCTTGCCTTCGATTTTCAGCAGCGCCACGTCGGAACGTGGGTCGGTGCCGATCAGCTTGGCTTTCATTTCACTGCGATCAGCCAGACGGACGAGGATTTCGTCGGCGTCGGCGATCACATGGTTATTGGTCAGGATGTAGCCATCCGGCGAAATGATAAAGCCCGACCCCAGCGACTGCGCTTCACGCTGGCGATCACCACGCGGAGAACGCTGTTGCGGCGGCATGCCGCGCTCGAAGAACTCGCGCAGCATCGGCGGCAAGCCTTCCAGGTCGGGCATTTGCTGGTTCACTTTGCGATCCGGCAGCTTTTGCGTGGTACTGATGTTCACCACCGCAGGCGAGGCCTGTTCAACCAGTTGGGTGAAATCAGGCAGGTTGGCCGGGCTGGCCGCCCCAGCCGCATGGACTGCAGGAACAGCCTGACCGAGCACCAGCACCGTGGCGAAAATGGAGAGATAAGACTTCAAGCTTGGTATCGACATACAGCTCCCGTTACGACGAGCAGGGTTAAGCGATATGGAGCAAGGAACACCGGAAACCACAGGCCGGCATTTTTGTTCCGGGAACAACAAACAAGGCCAGAGCCGAGAGGCTCTGACCTATAAAAAATTTTCGGGTGTTTTGCAAATGAAAATGCTCAGCAAACATTTCACGTCTCGAAGACGAAGTGGAGATAGCTGGAATCAGCTCACTGTTTGCTGGTTGCAGCGCCATCATTGCGCATCGACAGGGCAATCCGTTCGGCGGTCCCGATTGGAATCTCGCCGACTACCGTCACCATCATTTCGCCTTGAGGCGTTGTCAGGCGGCGGGATACAGCAACGGTCGGGCCCAGCTGAGTCCGGGTATCGGTGACGGTTGCACCGTTCAACGGCTCGAGAAACACCGAAAATCGGGCCAGACCGTCGTCATACATCAGACTGTTGACCTGCGTCTTGGTTTCCGGATCCTTGTGCGAGGAACTGCTGGTCAGTTCGAAGCCAGGAGGCAACCAGTCAGAGCGCCAGACCTGCGCGGTCTTGACCGCAGAAGCCTTGTCGCTGTCGAGATTTACTGGCTTGCAATCGGAGTTGGCTTGCAGGTCCCTATCGGAGGGAACTTCAGAGGTATCCAGCCGCGTAAACTGGAATCTCTCGAGTAACTGCCCCTTGTCGTTCAACAGCAGCGACTTGAGCGGCAGACCCGTTTCCTTATCCAAATGCAGTTCGAAGCCGTAACGGTGCTGATCACGTGGCGTCAGCGATACAATCACTGCTTCACGCCCGGCCACACGCGACTTGCCAATGACGGCAAGCTCATACCAGTTCTTCAGCTTTTTAGGATCAAGCGGACGGGCGGCAGAGTTGGGTGAATCCCCCAGACCCGCAATCAGGGTGCCGCTGACGCATTGAGTGTGCCCATCAATGCGCAGAACTTCCTGAGCCGAACCGTCGAGCTGAAGCAAACGCTCGCGGACCTGACCATTCTGGACGCGATGCCAGATGTTGTGGGTAGAAAAACTACCGTTACGCTCGTAAACGAATGTGCCGTGAAAGCTTTGCTGCTGCTCGGCCTGGCCCAGGCGGGTCAACCAGTCCTGAGCCTCGTCGGCGTGGGCTGGAACAATGAACCAGCCGCTAAGCAGAAGCGAAAGTAGAGGTATGGCGCGCATGATCCCCCTTAACGGTTTTCCAGACTTGCTGCACGTGCATAAGGCAGCGCGCTCTCGGTGCCTTTCAGGGCAGCCTGTTGAGCGTGTTGGCGCAGGTAACCCGGCAGACGCTGATCATGCCAGCCTGGCTGACCTTGCAGTACGCCATTGGCCATCGGGCCAGTAGCTTCGGAGCTCTCGTTGTAACCTGCCAATACCGCCGGGCCTTTGACCTGAGGAGTTGCAAGGACAGGCTGATTGGATTGCTGGGCGAGTTCAACGCCAGCGATTTCATCCTGGTTATACAGACGAACACCCGCCAGAACGGCAACGGTCACCGAAGCGGCTACGGCCAGACGACCGAGACTGCGCCATGGGCCGCGAGACACTTTCGCAGGGGTGGCTTCATCTTCCAGCGCAGCAGAAACAGCCGCAGCGAGATCCAGACGCGGAAGCAACAGATCCTTGTGCATGGCTGCCCGAGCGATCTGGTAACGAGCCCAGGTTTCACGGGTTTCAACATCGTCCAGTGCGTTAAGCACTCGACGCAATTCCAGTTCGTCCGCTTCGTTATCCATCACTGCGGACAGCGATTCCTGCAGGGCTTCACGACTCATGGCGTTCCTCTCTTGGCTGTCGCCGCTGTCTTTAGTTCTCCTGCAGCAACGGCTGCAGGGCTTTATCGATGGCCTCCCGGGCGCGGAAAATCCGGGAGCGCACGGTACCAACCGGACATTGCATGACGCTCGCGATGTCCTCGTAACTCAGACCATCAAATTCGCGCAAAGTTAATGCCGTACGCAAATCCTCTGGCAGTTGCTGAATGGTTCGATGGACGGTGCCTTCGATCTCATCCCGCAGCAATGCTCGTTCAGGAGACTCGAGATCCTTCAGGCCGTGATCGCCGTCGTAGAACTCTGCATCTTCGGAACTTACATCACTATCCGGCGGCCGGCGGCCGCGTGAAACCAGATAGTTTTTCGCCGTGTTAATGGCGATGCGGTACAGCCACGTATAAAACGCACTGTCGCCGCGGAAGTTTCCAAGCGCTCGATAAGCCTTGATGAAGGCTTCTTGTGCGACGTCCTGGGCTTCATGGGTGTCGTGCACAAAACGCACGATCAACCCGAGAATTTTGTGCTGATACTTCAGCACCAGCAGATCGAAAGCTCGCTTGTCGCCACGCTGAACGCGTTCGACCAGCTGCTGATCCTCTTCCTGGGTTAGCATGAACACTCCTCGATAAACTCGGAGGAGTCTTGCATGGCCAAACGACCGGACTTGCAAACATAGACTCGGGCTTTTCGCAAAAGTTCTCCCCCTCCAAGCAAGTTTCCTGCGGGCTCTGATTTGGCACGCACGAAAAACGCAGCGCGGGATGAACCGGCTGCGCGAATAATCTTGTCATCGGCTCGCCGGCAAGAACCCAACCGCAGGTTCCGCATTGAAGCCGACACTGTCCCTTGTTTCGGGCAACTGTCTATTGATCTTGGGCCTCTGGCAAAAGTTCCAAATATTTATAGACGTGCCGCGTCGACATTGTGCAACCGGGAGCGGAAAAAGCGTGTTTCATCTGCGATACAGTCGCTTTTTTCCAAAGTCGCTGAAAAAAACTTCCGACAAAGCGTCAGAATTTTTCCGTCGCAGTAGTCTCACAATGCCATATCCGCCCGGCTATTGTGCCGCCCCACCCCTCTATATACTAGTGGGCTGTGTGGCTGTCTCGACTCGCCCATCCGCCTGTCCTGCGCCAACCCCGACCCGGGTCGCTTTGAGCGGAATCCTGAAATGAGCCAACAGTTTCAACACGATGTCCTGGTGATTGGCAGCGGTGCTGCCGGTTTGAGTCTTGCGCTGACCCTGCCCGGTCACTTGCGTATCGCCGTCCTGAGCAAAGGCGATCTTGCCAACGGCTCGACCTATTGGGCACAGGGTGGCGTCGCGGCCGTGCTGGACGACACCGACACCGTCGAATCCCATGTCGATGACACCCTCAATGCTGGCGGCGGCCTGTGCCATGAAGACGCGGTGCGCTTCACCGTGGAGCACAGCAAAGAGGCGATCCAGTGGCTGATCGACCAGGGCGTGCCGTTCACTCGCGACGAACAGTCCGGCACCGAAGACGGCGGCTTCGAATTCCACCTGACCCGAGAAGGCGGTCACAGCCATCGACGGATCATCCACGCAGCCGATGCCACTGGCGCTGCAATATTCACGACCCTGCTGGCCCAAGCCAAAAAACGCCCGAACATCGAATTGCTCGAACAGCGGGTAGCGGTCGATCTGATCACCGAACGCAGGCTGGGGCTGGAAGGCGAACGTTGCCTCGGCGCCTACGTACTCAACCGCAAAACCGGGGAAGTCGATACCTTCGGCGCACGCTTCGTGATCCTGGCGTCCGGCGGCGCCGCGAAAGTCTATCTATATACAAGCAACCCTGACGGCGCCTGTGGTGATGGCATCGCCATGGCCTGGCGCTCGGGCTGCCGAGTGGCGAACCTTGAGTTCAACCAGTTCCACCCCACCTGCCTCTACCACCCGCAAGCCAAGAGTTTCCTGGTAACCGAAGCCCTGCGCGGCGAAGGCGCCCATTTGAAGCTGCCGAACGGCGAACGCTTCATGCAACGCTTCGACTCACGTGCAGAACTGGCACCTAGAGACATCGTCGCCCGTGCGATCGACCATGAAATGAAGCGCCTGGGTATCGATTGCGTCTACCTCGACATCAGTCACAAACCCGAAGCCTTTATCAAATCGCACTTCCCGACCGTCTACGAGCGCTGCCTCGGATTCGGCATCGACATCACCAAGCAACCGATTCCGGTCGTACCGGCTGCGCATTACACCTGCGGAGGCGTGATGGTCGATCAACAGGGCCGCACCGACGTGCCGGGTCTGTACGCCATCGGCGAAACCAGCTTCACCGGTCTGCACGGCGCCAACCGCATGGCCAGCAACTCGCTGCTCGAATGCTTCGTCTACGCCCGTTCGGCGGCAGCAGACATTCTTGAGCAACTGCCCGACGTCGCCATCCCGCGTGCCCTGCCCGCCTGGGACGCCAGCCAGGTGACCGACTCCGATGAAGACGTGATCATCGCCCACAACTGGGACGAATTACGGCGCTTCATGTGGGACTACGTGGGCATCGTGCGCACCAACAAGCGCCTGCAACGGGCACAGCATCGGGTGCGTTTGCTGCTGGATGAAATCGACGAGTTCTACAGCAACTATAAAGTCAGTCGCGACCTGATCGAGTTGCGCAACCTGGCGCAGGTAGCGGAACTGATGATCCGCTCGGCCATGGAGCGCAAGGAAAGCCGGGGCCTGCATTACACACTCGACTACCCAGACCTGCTGCCCGAAGCACTTGACACTATTCTGGTGCCGCCCACCTACGTCGGCTGAACTTGAGGCGTACCCGCAGGCGTCGGTGCAGATCCGCCGCCTGCGAGTCTCGGGGCACACAGATCGACCTGACCCGCCGCTCACTGCGCAAGCGAAAGCGCAGCACCACAATCAATGGCAGCGCCAGGCTGTCCGGTCGCAATTGCACCGCCCGCCAGCCATCGGCCTTGTTCCACAACTGCCAGCCATCGGCGTCCCGGCGCAATCGGCAAAATGCCTTGGGATGACTCAGCAGGATCTGGCGCGGCAACACCCAGGCAGCATGACCGAGACACGCGAATACCCCGAGCAGAGAAGCCCAGAACGGAATCGACAATATAAGCAGAGTACCCAGCGCGAATGCTTGGGCCAGCAGATACGCCGCCAGCAACTGCCGTGAGGCATGCCAGCGGCATTCGAACGTGTTACTTGGGCTGGACACGATCCAGAATCATGCGAACCATGCGTTGCAGCTCGGGATCTTCCGATTCGCTGCGCTCCATGAACCAGCCGAACATGTCCTGATCCTCGCACTCGAGCAGGCGGACATACAGCGCGCGATCCACCTCGTTCAGATTGGCGTAGACCTCTTTCACGAACGGCACCAGCAACACGTCGAGTTCCAGCATGCCGCGACGGCTGTGCCAAAAGAGGCGATTCAGTTCAACTTGTTCGACCATGGAGCCCTCCTCAAATAGGCCGCAAGTATACAGGCCCGAAGCGGGCCGAACAGTCGGCTTTGGTCGGGCGCCATCGATCCTTTATGAACTACCCATTTCAACACCACCCCCTTATGATGTGCCCCAGTCTATTTACCCTGCGATGACCCATGGCCGATTCTGCTTTTTTCTGCACCCTGTCTCATGAAGGCGTTCTCGCGGTTCGCGGCGCGGATGCCGGCAAATTCCTGCAAGGCCAGCTGACCTGCAACATCAATTACTTGAGCGAAACCCAGGCCAGCCTTGGTGCCCGCTGCACACAGAAAGGCCGGATGCAGTCGAGTTTCCGCATCGTGCTCGAAGACGACGGCGTGCTGCTGGCGATGGCCGGCGCGCTGCTGGAACCGCAACTGGCCGATCTGAAGAAGTACGCCGTGTTCTCCAAATCGAAACTGACCGACGAAAGCGCCTCCTGGGTGCGCTTCGGTCTGGATCATGGCGATGCGGCCCTGAGCAGCCTGGGTCTGGAACTGCCGGCAGAAACAGACAGCGTGGCCCGCCACGAAGGGCTGATCGCGATTCGCGTCTCCCCTAATCGTGCCGAACTCTGGGTGCCTGCCGATCAGGCCGACACCGTCAAAGGCAAGCTGTGCGCGCAATTGACCGAAGCCGAACTCAATCAATGGCTGCTGGGCCAGATCCGCGCCGGTATCGGCCAGGTCATGCCGAGCACCCGCGAGCTGTTCATCCCGCAGATGCTCAATCTGCAGGCCGTCGGCGGTGTGAGCTTCAAGAAAGGCTGCTACACCGGCCAGGAAATCGTCGCGCGCATGCAGTACCTGGGCAAACTCAAACGTCGCCTGTATCGCGTGAAACTGGATGCCGCTGAGTTGCCGGAGCCCGGCACCGCGCTGTTCGCCCCGAGCCACGGCAGTTCGATCGGCGAAGTGGTGCTGGCCGCCCGTACCGAAAAGAATATTGAACTGCTGGCGGTGTTGCAGGCCGAAGCTGCCGAAGCGGGCGACTTGCATCTGGGCTCGGCCGAAGGTCCGGCGCTGCACTTGCTCGACCTGCCATACGAACTGGATCGCGACCGCGAAATCCAGCGTTGATCGCAGCATTTGTTGCAACACCCTAGAGAAACGACATGAGTGAGCTGGCGGATAAGGTCCAACAGGATTTGGTTGAGGCCATCGATAACGATGACCTGGTTCTGCCAACGTTACCGGAAGTGGCCCTGCAGATTCGCAAGGCCGCTGAAGATCCGGATATCAGCGTCAGCGACCTGAGCAAAGTGATCGGCCGCGACACGGCGCTGTCGGCGCGCCTGATCAAAGTGGTGAACAGCCCGCTGCTGCGCGCCACCCAGGAAGTCACCGACCTGCACACCGCCATTACCCGGCTCGGCGTCAATTACAGCAGCAACCTGGCGATCGGTCTGGTGATGGAGCAGATCTTTCACGCCCGTTCCGACGTGGTCGAACAGAAGATGCGCGAAGTCTGGCGCAAAAGCCTGGAAATCGCCGGCGTCAGCTACGCCCTGTGCCGTCGGTATACCCAGCTCAAGCCCGATCAGGCCGCGCTCGGCGGACTGGTTCATCAGATCGGCGTGCTGCCGATCCTGACCTATGCCGAAGATCACTACGAGTTGCTGTCGGATCCGGTCAGCCTCAACCATGTGATCGATCACATTCACCCGTTGCTCGGCGACAAATTACTGCGGGTCTGGGAGTTTCCGGAGCGCCTGGTGGAGCTGCCGGGGCTGTATCAGGACCTCAAGCGCGAATCGCAGCAGATCGATTACGTCGACATCGTGCAAGTGGCCAGCCTGTATTGCCACAAGGACACCGATCACCCGCTGGCCCGCATCGATCCGTTCAGCGTGCCGGCATTCCGCAAGCTCGGCATCGACCCGGAGAACAAGGCGCTGTGCGCCGATCTGGAAGAATCGCGGTCGATGTTCTATTGATCAACTGGCGATAAAGCTCACCCGCACCTTCAAACCCGCCTGTTCACCATCGTGCAGGCTGATCTGCGCCAGATGCGCGCGGCAGATTTCCCCGACAATCGCCAACCCCAGCCCGGAACCGGCCACCTGCTGGTTACGCCGGTAAAAACGTTCGAACACCCGATCCCGCTCTTCCAGCGGAATGCCCGGCCCATCGTCTTCAACCTCCAGCACCGCCGGCGCCGTGACTCGCAGAATCACGTTGCCACCCGGCGGCGTGTGCGCCAGCGCGTTGTCCACCAGATTGCTCAGCAACTCGTTGAGCAATGTCGGCTCGCCGCGCAGCCACACCGGCTCGTCCGCTTCCAGCGCCAACGCCACGCCACGAGCGTGAGCCAGTGGCGCCATGGCCATGCCCAGCTCGCGGGCCAACTGACTCAGATCGAGCAACTGCGCCCCGCCCTCGGCGATCGCCCGGGCGCCGTTTTCCACCCGCGCCAGCGACAACAACTGGTTGGCCAGATGGGTCAGGCGATCCGTGCTTTGCGCCGAGGATTCCAGTGTGTCGCGCCAGGTCTGCGGCTCGTTTGAGCGCAAGCCCAGTTCAAGTCGAGCCTTGAGTGCCGCCAGTGGCGTGCGCAGTTCATGGGCCGCATCGGCGATGAATTGCGCCTGCCGCTCGAACTGGCCACGCAGGCGTTCGGTGAAATGGTTGAGCGCACGCACCAGCGGCGACAACTCATGCTGGACTTCCACCAGCGGCAACGGACGCAAGTCGTCAGGTTGGCGCTCTTCCACTGCCGTGCGCAGACGTTCGATCGGCCGTAGCGCAGCACTCACCGCAAACCACACCAGCAACAACGCGCCAATCGCCAGCATGCCCAATCGCAGCAAGGTGTCGGCCGCCAGACTGCGGGCCATGCTGACGCGTGCCTCATCGGTTTCGGCAACGCGGATTTCCGCCATGCCGTTCATATTCGGCTCGCTGACCGCCTTGAGCAGACTCACCACACGCACGTTCTGCCCCTGATATTTCGCGTCGTAAAAGCGCGCGAGGGCGGGATAGCTGTCGGTTCTCGGGGTGCCTGGCGGCGGGCCCGGCAAATTTTCATAGCCGGAAATCAACTTCTGGTTGATGTCGTTGACCTGGTAATAGATACGACCCGCGCTGTCGTAAGCAAACGTATCGAGCGCCACATACGGCACGTCGGCACTGAGACTGCCATCGCGCTGCGACAGACCGGCGGCGATGGTCCGCGCCGAGGCCAGCAGCGTGCGGTCATAGGCGGTGTCGGCGGCCTCGCGACCGTTCCAGTACGCGCTCAATCCGCTGGCGAGCATCAACACCACCAGCAGCAACGCGAGGTTCCACAGCAACCGCCAGCGCAGGCTGCTGGGCTTATGCATCGCGGCTTTCCAGCAGATAGCCCAGGCCGCGGAAGGTCACGATGGCCACCGAATGGCCGTCGAGCTTCTTGCGCAGGCGATGCACGTAGATTTCGATGGCGTCGGGGCTGGCCTCTTCGTCGAGACCGAATACCTGCGCAGCCAGTTGTTCCTTGCTCATCACCCGCCCCGGACGGGCAATCAGCGCTTCGAGCACTGCCTGCTCGCGAGAGGTCAGCGTCAGCAATTCATCGCCGAGGGTGAAGCGCCGGGTGTCGAGGTCATAGGCCAGCACACCACAACGCTGCTGGCGTTCGCCGCCGAGCACGCTGCGGCGCAGCAACGCCTTGACGCGCGCTTCGAGCTCGGTGAGTTCGAACGGCTTGGCCAGGTAGTCATCGGCGCCGAGATTGAGCCCATGGACCCGATCCTTGACGTCACTACGGGCCGTCAGCATCAGCACCGGCAGGTTCTTGCCCCGGGCCCGCAGACGCGCCAGCACTTCAAATCCGTCCATGCGCGGCAGGCCGACATCGAGAATCGCCACCGCGTATTCCTCGCTGCCCAAGGCCAGGTCGGCAGCCACGCCGTCGTGCAAAACGTCCACGGTCAGACCGGTGCTCTTGAGCGCCTGGGCGACGCTTTCAGCTAGCGGCAAATGGTCTTCGACGAGCAGGACACGCATGGATCTCTACCTCATTCAGGGATGGCCGGCGCCATTCTTTGCGGCGGAGTTTACAGCCGCAACCGCCACTGTGAAGCCCGAAAACACGCGAAAGAATACTGAAAGGTTAGCGAAAGGTTGGGCCGTTAGAGTCGTTTCACCGAAGGTCCCGACTGCCGACCTTCGCCGTTTTGCCTGTACTTGCACCGTAGCTTCAAAACGTAGCTCTCGAAAAACGCCTCGATGCGTTTTCGCCAATAAGAACAATAACGAGGTACTGCACCATGCTGTCGACACAGCTTCAGGTTGACCCGTTTCATTCTTCCTCTCGAATTTCCCCGTTTTCGCTTGTCAGCGCCATCCTCGGCTGCGCGGCGTTCAACCCGTCCGGGTCTGAGCCTGATAGCCTGCGCGCGCGAAACTGCCGCACCTGAAACATCCCCAAAAACAACAACTCCCGTGGAGACACTCATGAACCGATCCCTGCGCCGTTTCGCCCTCGCCGCCGGTTGCGTGCTGTTCGCCGGCCAACTGATGGCCGAACCGAAACGTCCGGAATGCATTGCCCCCGCCTCCCCCGGCGGCGGTTTCGACCTGACCTGCAAACTGGCGCAAAGCGCGCTGGTCAACGAAAAGCTGCTGACCAAACCGATGCGCGTGACCTACATGCCCGGCGGCGTCGGTGCGGTAGCGTACAACGCGGTGGTAGCGCAGCGTCCCGCCGATGCCGGCACGCTGGTGGCGTGGTCCAGCGGCTCGCTGCTCAACCTGGCTCAGGGCAAGTTCGGTCGGTTCGATGAAACCAACGTACGCTGGCTGGCCGCGGTCGGCACCAGCTACGGCGCCATCGCGGTGAAAAGCGATTCGCCCTACAAAACCCTCGATGATCTCGTGCAGGCGCTGAAGAAAGATCCGAGCTCCGTGGTCATCGGCTCCGGCGGTACCGTCGGCAGCCAGGACTGGATGCAGACTGCGCTGATCGCCAAAGCCGCCGGGATCAACCCGCGCGACCTGCGCTACGTCGCCCTCGAAGGGGGCGGCGAGATCGCCACCGCCCTGCTCGGCGGCCACATTCAGGTCGGCAGTACCGACATCTCCGACTCCATGCCGCATATCCAGAGCGGCGACATGCGCCTGCTGGCCGTGTTTGCCGAAAAACGCCTGGATGAGCCGGAAATGAAGGACATTCCTACCGCGCGTGAACAAGGCTACGACATCGTCTGGCCGGTGGTGCGCGGCTTCTACCTCGGGCCAAAAGTCAGCGATGAAGACTACGCCTGGTGGAAAGACTCCTTCGACAAACTGCTGGCCTCGGAAGACTTCGCCAAGCTGCGCGATCAGCGTGAACTCTTCCCGTTCGCCATGACCGGTCCCGAGCTGGACACCTACGTCAAGAAGCAAGTGGCGGACTACAAGGTGCTGGCCAAAGAGTTCGGCCTGATTCAGTGATCGTCTCGGTCTAGCGTCCATGGCCCTTTCAGCGGGGCCATGGCAGGAGTTCCCTCATGCTTATTCAACGCATTTTTGCCTCGGTGCTGTTGCTGGCCTGTGCCGGCCTGGCGCTGATGGCGTGGCCGTATCAGGCGGCTTTTTCCTACGAACCGGTCGGTCCTCGGGCATTCCCTCTGTTGATGCTGGGCCTGATGAGCCTGGCGCTGCTGTACATGGTGTTTCGCCCGGCGCCGATCAAACACAGCGATGACGAGCCGCCGCTGGATCGCGAAACCCTGACCAAGATCGCGATCTGCGTCGCCCTGCTGCTGGTGTTTGCCGGCTTGTTCGAGCCGCTGGGCTTCATTCTCAGCAGCATTCTGATCGGCATTCCGATGGCGCGTCTGTATGGCGGGCGCTGGTTACCGAGCGTCATCGTCACAACGCTGATGGCGATCGGTCTGTACGTGCTGTTCGACCGCGTGATGGACGTACCGCTGCCCCTCGGCCTGCTCGACGTTCTGGAGAACTGATATGGATACTCTCGGTTATTTGGGTCAGGGCTTCGGCGTCGCGCTGAGTCCGTACAACCTGGTCACCGCCCTGACCGGCACGCTGATCGGCACCGTGGTCGGCTTGTTGCCGGGCCTGGGCCCGATCAATGGTGTGGCGCTGCTGATCCCGATCGCGTTCGCCCTCGGACTGCCGCCGGAATCGGCCCTGATCCTGCTGGCGGCGGTTTATCTGGGCTGCGAATACGGCGGCCGGATCAGCTCTATCCTGCTGAACATTCCGGGCGAAGCCTCCACCGTGATGACCACCCTCGACGGTTACCCGATGGCCCGCAAAGGCCTGGCCGGCGTGGCGCTGTCGTTGTCGGCGTGGAGTTCGTTCATCGGCGCCTTCATCGCCACCTGCGGCATGGTGCTGTTCGCTCCGCTGCTGGCGAAATGGGCGATAGCCTTCGGACCCGCGGAATATTTCGTACTGATGGTGTTCGCGATTGTCTGTCTCGGCGGCATGGCCGGTGACCGACCGGTGAAAACCTTTATCGCGGCGTTGATCGGTCTGTTCCTGTCCAGTGTCGGCATCGACGCCAACAGCGGTGTGTACCGTTTCACCGGCGACAACATTCACCTGACTGACGGCATTCAGTTCGTGGTGCTGGTACTGGGTCTGTTCTCGGTCAGCGAAATCCTTCTGCTGCTGGAGAAAACCCACCGCGGCCAGGAAGCGGTGAAAGCCACCGGGCGGATGATGTTCAACTTCAAGGAAGCGGCGTCGGTGTTCGTGGTGAACATCCGTTGCGGCCTGCTCGGTTTCATCATGGGCGTGTTGCCGGGTGCCGGTGCGACCCTCGCCAGCGCCGTGGCCTACATGACCGAGAAACGCATCGCCGGTGCCAGCGGCAAGTTTGGCCAGGGCGACGCCCGCGGCCTCGCCGCACCGGAAACCGCCATCGGTGCCTCCGCTTGCGGCGCGCTGGTGCCGATGCTGACCCTCGGTGTTCCGGGTTCGGGTACCACAGCGGTGATGATCGGCGCCCTGTCGCTGTACAACATCACCCCCGGCCCGCTGCTGTTCCAGCAACAGCCGGACATCGTCTGGGGCCTGATCGCTTCGCTGTTCATCGCCAACATCATGCTGGTGATCCTGAACATCCCGATGATCCGCATCTTCACCCGCATCCTCGCCGTGCCGAACTGGGCACTGGTGCCGGTGATCGCGATCATTACCGGGATCGGCGTCTACGCCGTGCACGCGACTACGTTCGATCTGTTCCTGATGGTCGGCATCGGCATCTTCGGCTACATCCTGCGCAAACTGGACTTCCCGCTGTCGCCAGTCCTGCTGGGGTTCATCCTCGGCGGCCTGATGGAGCAGAACCTGCGCCGGGCGCTGTCGATTTCCAACGGTGCGCTGGAGATTCTCTGGTCGAGCCCGATCACCTTCGGCGTCTGGGTGCTGACCGCGATCATGTTGCTGATGCCGCTGCTGCGCATCTGGCGCAAACGCTCGGCCGCGCAACGCGCCGTTGCCGATGTCTGATCGGCTCTCCCTCAAAACCTGGTGGGGAACCCCGCTGGTCGGTCTGCTTGGCGGTTTCATCGCCAGCCAGATCGGCTGGCCGCTGCCGTGGATGGTCGGCTCGTTGCTGGCGATCATCCTGGTGCGCTGCCTGACTCCGTGGCAACTCACCGAAATCCCTGGTGGCCGCAAGTGCGGCCAGTGGATCGTCGGCATCGGTATCGGCCTGCACTTCACCCCGCTGGTGATGGAGCAGGTACTCAGCCACTTCGGCCTGATCTTCTTCGGCGCGCTGGTCACCAGCCTTTCGGCGGTGGTCGGCGTGTGGCTGATGCGTCGAACCGGCGAGGATCGCGCCACAGCGTTTTTCTCCAGCATGCCCGGCGGCTCCGGCGAGATGGTCAACCTCGGCGCCCGCAACGGTGCACTGCTCAGCCATGTCGCGGCGGGGCAGAGTCTGCGGGTGCTGGTGGTGGTGTTGTGTGTACCGGCGGCGTTCAAATATCTGCTGGGTGACGGCACACCGATTTCACACGCCGGCAGCGTCGATTGGCGCTGGCTGGCGATTCTTTTTCCGGCGGGCGGCATGCTCGCCTGGCTCTGGCAACGTTTGCGTCAACCCAACCCGTGGCTGTTCGGCCCGCTGCTGGTCAGCGCGGCGGTGAGCATCGGCTGGGATCTGCACATCGGTTTGCCCAATGGCGGCAGTCAGATTGGCCAGTGGTTGATCGGTAGCGGCCTGGGTTGCCACTTCAACCGGCAGTTCTTCCGCCGCGCACCATCGTTCATGGGGCGCACATTGATCGGCACGGCGCTGACCATGTTAATCGCGACCCTGGCGGCGTTGGGATTGAGTGCGCTGACCCAGCTCGACCTGCGCTCACTGACGCTGGGCATGATGCCCGGCGGGATCGCCGAGATGAGCCTAACGGCGGAAACCCTGCAACTGTCAGTGCCGTTGGTGACGGCAATGCAGGTGATGCGGTTGTTGTTCGTGCTGTTTCTGGCGGAACCGCTGTTCAAATACTGGAACCGTAATTCCGAAGCCTGATCCGGTTACTGATCGTTCCCACGCTCTGCGTGGGAATGCAGCCTGGGACGCTCCGCGTCCCAAAGCGGACGCAGAGCGTCCATTGAGGCGTTCCCACGCAAAGCATGGGAACGAGATTAGCTGCCAGCCCTGAGCATCAAACCACCGATGGCAGGCGCCACTCGATCGCCGCTTCGCCGTTCTGCTCGAGGAATTTGTTGGTGCGGCTGAAATGCCCGCAGCCAAGGAAACCGCGATAGGCCGACAGCGGCGACGGGTGCACCGAAGTCAGTACCAGATGCTTGGTGGCATCGATCAGCTTCTGCTTGCTCTGCGCATGGGCGCCCCACAGCATGAATACCAGATGCGGTTGTTTCTGGCTGACCACCTCAATGATCCGGTCCGTGAAGAACTGCCAGCCCTTGTCCTTGTGCGCATTGGCGTTGGCGCGCTCGACGGTCATGGTGGTGTTGAGCATCAGCACGCCCTGATCGGCCCAGCTCTGCAGATAGCCGTGGTTGGGGATGTCGATGTTCAGGTCGCGCTTCAACTCTTTATAGATGTTGACCAGCGACGGTGGTGCCGGCACGCCCGGTTGCACCGAGAAGCACAAGCCATGAGCCTGGCCCGGGCCGTGGTACGGGTCCTGGCCGAGGATGACCACTTTCACCTTGTCCAGCGGTGTCGAGTTCAACGCGTTGAAGATCATCGGTCCCGGAGGATAGATTTCCTTGCCGGCCGCCCGCTCCTGCTGCAGAAAAGTGCGCAACTCTGCCATGTAGGGCTGGTCGAATTCGGCACGCAGTGCCTCCTTCCAGCTCGGTTCGAGTTTGATACGGTCGTCAGCAGTCATGGTCATACCCGGCAAAAACAATGGGGCGAACCCTAGGAAAGCCGACCACGCTTGTCAATTGATCTGACGCAGATCCGGCACTTTCCCACACAGCGATCATACTGATCGTTCAAATTCCCGATCGAGGTCACGATGAATCTGCACTTCGAAGAACTCACCGGCACCGACGGCGCGCGCATCGGCGTGGCCACGCTGGATGCCGAAAAGTCGCTCAATGCGCTGTCCCTGCCGATGATCCACGCCCTGAGCGACAAACTGAACGCCTGGGCCAAGGATCCGCAAATCGTCTGCGTGCTGCTGCGCGGCAACGGCGCCAAGGCCTTCTGCGCCGGCGGCGAAGTGCGCAGCCTGGTGGAAGCCTGTCGCGCCCATCCCGGCGAGGTGCCGCCGCTGGCCGCCCAGTTTTTCAACGCTGAATACCGTCTGGACTACAGCCTGCATACTTACCCGAAACCGTTGATCTGCTGGGGCCATGGTTATGTGCTCGGCGGCGGCATGGGCCTGCTGCAAGGCGCGAGCATCCGGATCGTCACGCCGAGCAGTCGTCTGGCGATGCCGGAAATCAGCATCGGCCTTTACCCGGATGTCGGCGCCAGCTGGTTTCTGTCACGGCTGCCGGGCAAGCTCGGCTTGTTCCTTGGTTTGACCGGTGCGCACATGAACGGTCGCGATGCGATCGATCTGGACCTGGCCGACCGCTTCCTGCTCGACGAACAGCAGCAGGAACTGATCGACGGCCTGTTGCAGTTGAACTGGCAGGAACAGACCGCGATGCAGCTCAACAGCCTGCTCAAGGCGTTGCAGCAGGAAGCCGTGGCGCAGATGCCCGAGGCGCAATGGCTGCCGCGTCGGCAGCAAATCGATGAATGGCTGGATGTCAGCGACGTGACCTGTGCCTGGAAAGCCATCAGCCTGCATCGCGACAGCAGCGACCTGTTGATTGCCCGTGCGGCGAAAACCATGAGTGAAGGCTCGCCGCTTACCGCGCATCTGGTCTGGGAACAGATCATCCGCGCCCGCCACATGTCGCTGGCCGAAGTCTTTCAGATGGAATACACCCTGAGCCTCAATTGCTGCCGGCATCCGGAATTCAGCGAAGGAGTCCGGGCACGACTGATCGACAAGGATCACAAACCGCACTGGCACTGGCCGGACATCGCCCGGGTGCCGGACGCGGTGGTCGAGGCGCACTTTCACAAGGTCTGGGAGGGGCGGCATCCGTTGGCGGATCTGTCGCAATACTAAAACCGATCATTGCCCGCGATGGCAGTCTCCTAAGCTCTGTCGCGGGAAGTTTGAGCCCGTTGCGAAACTATCTGCGATCAAACATTCAACTCGTAAAACGCGATTATTTCCTTCATTGCCCGCAACGCCTCTTCATCATTTTTCGGCAAGATATCCTCTACATCCCGTAAGGGAGGTAGAGGGTGCAACAGCTCAGCGAGTTGATTCGCCGTGTAATTTTTAACAGTTCCTTCTTCTCCATGAACGCTGATGAAGCTGATAGCGGCACCGCCTCCTGAAAAGTGTTCGGAGACACGAATCTTTGGAGACATGCCATAACTCACTACGATGACGAGATCATTCCGTTCACGGTGGAACTTGAGTTGACCAATCGACAGTCCGACCTCCGAAAAATCTATACCGTCAGTTCCGCCACCGGCATTGACTACCAGATCTCGCCCAAGCCCATCATATTTATAAACATCATTGCCCCCGCCACCGGACAAGGTGTCATTGCCCGGCCCACCGTAAAGCACGTCATCGCCTGAGCCACCGCCGAGCAGATCATCCCCTTGCATCCCTCTTATTTCACCAGCGCCTCTGAGGGTGTCATTACCGCGACCGCCCACGAGCGGTAGAAAACGGTTCTCTCGAAAGGACTTAACCTGAGCAGCGTCCTGAACGGTGATGCCGTGATGATAAGTATCGGGGGCAATGCCTAATCGGCTGACGAGATCTTTAAAACTGATGCTCGATCCGTCAGAAAACCTCACCCGTTCAATTCCGGAACCACCGATGTCATTCGGATTGGGCAAAACGATTCGTACTTTTTGAGTTCCGCCCCATTCGATATCGAGTGTCGTGTACAACATCTGGGCCCGAGGCGGTTGACGATGAGCGTTACGTGGTGGGGCGGGTGAAAGTTCGATATTTACCGTCTCAACCAATACAGCGCCCCAAGTTAGCTTCAACTTATCTGGTTTCGCCTCTTCCGGAAGAACGACTGTATCAATATCAAGCACCCCAAACTCTTCATGCCACCCAGAGGCTCCAACCTCGGGACGCAAAAAAACAGGGTCAAGAACATCGGCAATAATGGTGGTTGCGCCATCATGCGCTTCAACTATGTAAGTGTCGGGACCGTTTTCGCCGTAAAGCCAATCTTCTCCCGATCCACTGATCAAAAAATCGGCCCCCGCGGAACCGAGCAGTGTGTCGTTGCCTGCGCCAGCTGATAAAAATGCGCCTGGGATCCTGTCGTTCACCCCGCCGTACTCAAGCACTGAACCAGCATAGGTAACCACCAAGTCATCTCCTGCACCGCCATGAAAGAGATTTCCCACTTCGAGATTTACCCTGCCGCCAGCGTCATTACCATGAACAACTTTATGCTTGATCGTTTGGGTAGTAGAGCTCCAGCGAAACGCTTTACGAACAGTTTCATGATTTTCAAAACTGCCAGCGGGGTACACGTACCACCCCTTAATGGCGCCCGAGTGGTCTATATCTTCGACTACAGCATCACCCAAGTTGAACGAGAACCCCGAATAACTGGAGCCAGAGGGGTAATATTTTGGCTTCTGTTTCGGTAATTGCGCAGCTTCAGCTTTTACATACTTGAACGTGGTTTTCGTTGCAGAGATTGACTGCCTTTCACTCACCACGGCGTCTGCGGCAATCGCCCCCATCCACTCAGGTGTATTGGAAAAGACTCCGACTTCAACGTCCTCATGGATCAGGTCGGCGCTGATGGCATAGCCACTTTCGTCGGTAGCAATATGATTTCTTACCCAAACACCCTGATCGTTCAGTGCAAATCCTGATGCCTGCCTGTCCGCTGAGCGCTTTGCTTTCAGTTCCGAAAGAAAAAGACTATCCCAGTCGATGTGACGACTGGTTTCACTACCTTCCCTCTCAGTAGAAGCGGCTAAGTCATCGGGCAGTGTCTGGACGACTGCCACGATCTCACTCTCCATGTCCTGAATTTTTCCGGCATCGGGCACCCTAGCAATTGTCGCGGACGGATCCGTTACATCTACCGGTTGCACCGTTAATTTGATTACATCCTGGAAACTCAGGATCACACCATCGCTGAACCTGAACGTAGAACTTGCCCAATTTTCATGGTGACGAATCAGAAGAATGTCACCAGTACCATTCGACAGCCGCAACGCTATGCCCGCATCAAGACTGACGATCTCGGCCTGCAAGTTCTCAGCAGAAAATCCACCGCCAAAATTTACAAGATTGTTGCCACCTGTATCGGTAACAACGTCCAGTCCATCGCCCACTCCGAAGTAGAAAACATCGTTGCCCTGCATCCCTTCCAGATAATCGTTGCCGGCGCCACCCTCAAACACGTTATCGCCAGGGCCGCCGCGCAAATAATCGACTCCCTCCCCGCCAACCAACGTGTCGTTTCCGCCACCGCCCAGCAAAGTGTCGTTGCCTGAACCGCCGTCAAGATAATCGGCGCCATGTTCTGCTTCGGATGTTTGCTCGTAGTCCCCCATCAAAAAGTCATCATCGGCACCGCCCAAGAGCGTATCGGCGCCCAAACCACCCCAGAGCGTATCGTTTCCTGAATTACCTTGAATGTAGTCATCGTTGGCTCCGCCCGCTTTCAAGTTGGGCTCATCGCCATCCAGAGCGTCGGCGCCTGATCCGCCTATCAGTGTGTCGGAACCACCCAACCCACGGAGTGTGTTGTCACCCGCACCGCCATCGAGATAATCATCACCGTGATAACGAATCGGGTGTTCATGGTAATCACCGACCAATTCGTCGTTACCGCTGCCACCGAAAAGTAAGTCATCCGCACCTCCGCCCCAGAGGGTATCGTCCCCCGCGCCGCCATCCAGAAAATCACTCCCGAAAAAATGCGCCGCATCACCCGAAATTCCTTGCAGTACGCTGTCATCTCCGTTCAGAACATCATTGCCAGCGCCACCGTACAGCACGTCGTTACCACCGTTGCCGGCTAGAGCGTCATCGCCATCGCCGCCCTGCAAAAAATCGTTGCCATGATGGATGCCGTGGAGACCGCCACCCCAATCGAGGTTGTCTCCAAACAATGTGTCATTGCCACTCCCGCCAGCCAGCGTGTCATTACCTCCCTCCCCGGCCAACGTGTCGTCTTCACTTCCGCCGTCAAGCAGATCATCTCCCCAGCCTCCATTGATAAAGTCCCGGCCCCCTTGGCCATAGAGAACGTCATTGCCTCCCTCCAAGGGTTGGTTCAAAGAGGAGTTCTCGAAGACGGTACGAAAGCTAGTGACTCCACCGGGGATTTGAACGTTGATCTGCTTGTATTCCCAATTTTGCTCATGTGCGCCCGTTGCTTCATCACCGGATAAATTGTCATCACCTGCTCCGCCAATCAGCGTGTCTTGACCATTGCCACCGAGCAGCACATCTCGCGAGGCAGTGCCCACAAGCAAATCATCACCCTGCCCACCATCCAGCCAGTCGCCGCGGCTGGCCTTTCCTTTTGTTGCATCGGCAAAGGCTTTTTCAAGAGACGACTGCTTGTCGCCGAACAAACGATCGTTGCCTTCTTTGCCGAACAATCGATCAGACCCGCCAAGACCAACGATCAGGTCGTCTTTCGGTGATCCGTAAAGCAAGTCGGCTTTGTTTCTCTGTTTAATATTGGGCAAAAGCTTGGCGTTACCCAACTCATCATAGGAAGGCTGATCCCCACGAACATTCGGGTCGGAATCTTTAACTTTCCAGTCGCCTTGAAGGACCAGATCGGGAGCGGGGAACGTCTGGCTCTGGTAATCAGGAAGATCAATGCCGAGCATCCCCGGCTTGAAGTTCTTTATGACGATGAGATCATTCAGTCCGTATTGAATGTTCAGCGTGGTTTCAGCCAGATCTTCAATGAGCGTCAAGGTGATGGCTCGATCCTCCGTAAGCCAGATATTGCTGAGCGGAGCACTCCGTTCGAGAGGTGGGACCGGAAGTCCATTTATCAGCAATCCGCCCCCAACGGGCGCATCAAAAATTTCGTCGACTCCATCTCCGCTGGAGAACTCATACCGATCGTTACCCGGCCCGCCAGTCAGCGAGTCGTTACCCTTGCCACCCACCAACACATCGTCACCGGCCATACCGTACAACGCATCATTGCCATCGCCTCCTGTTAAAGAGTCATTGCCGCGAGCCCCTTGGATAAAGTCGTTACCAGACAGTCCGCTCATGGAATCGTTGCCGCCACCGCCGTAAAGATGATCGGTATTCGTTCCGCCACCAAATGATCGACCGCCGTCATCACCAAACATGACCAGAGGGTTTGAGACGCCTGTGGTCATCGGGGCCTGTTTGCCCGAAGCCAAATCCGAATAGGAAAAGGTCTGGACAGTGTTTCGACCGAACGATCCATTGGTTCGGGCAATCAGCCGGGCCAGCATTTCAGAGCGATCAGCAAGCCACTGCTCAGTGATGAAACCCTCCCCCGTTTCGGGATCGTAAAGCTCCAGTTCGCGTCCGGAAAAACCGTCGGCTCGCTCAATCACGATTTCGCTTAGTTGCTTGAGGGAATTGCGTAACGCGGCGCCGATGGGCGTTGCCTGACTGGCCAACGTTGCCCAGTCCTTGGCACTGCCATACTCGCCAATGGTACTGGTAACGATGCTTTGCGATTGAGACGGAGAAAGTGCGGAGAAAAATGTGTAGGCATTGGAGGCGAAGGTTTCGTCGGTGGTAGGCGTGGCGGCCGAGTTCCCGTCGTAGGTTCGCCTGAACATGTCAAAGAAATCATTCAGGTTATATCGCAATATCAGGCTGACAATGGGTGAGATGGGCGTACCTTTCACCACATGCTGAATCAGCGGATTGATGCTGCCACTGGCAAGAGCGATATTTATTTGTTCGGGCAGGACTGAAAACAGGCTTTCAACCATATTCGACCCGAAGTTTTTAATCACTGCCTGCAATGCAACACTGTATGAGTCCACGGCAAACAGAATATTCTTTAGATCGTCCCGCCTATTGAACTTGGCGAGATCATGATTACCTTTGATGTGGGAGTCCGGATCACCGGCGGAGATCAATCGCCAGGTTTCATAGGGTTTTTCTCCACCCAACAGGCTGAAGCCGATTGTTCCAGACCATCCCGCATTACGACTGGTAGCTGTATCAATGTCACCAACATCTTCACGAAATAATACTTTACCAATAGCGCTCGCATCGATTGCTGCAATTTGGCTTATGGAGGGCACAGCCCATGGCGCCAAATCATGCTCAACGGAGCCTTTTATCAACGTATTCATGAGATTGACAGCCACCTGATTAGATGACTCTTGCATCTTGAAATCGCTAAACTTTTTATTTAGCCTCAACTCCCCCTGCCGCAGGGTGTAGGCTCGGATCAACGTAGAGTAAGCGCCCACCCCGCCATTCGCATCAATTGCTACATCGAGCCAGAGTTTGGCATTTTTAAAAATGCCCATTACGTTCTCATCGAACGCAGAACAATCTAAAAATTTTTCACCCAAAATATTTGACAATGCGCGGTAAAGTACAGCACAGCTTCGCCCCTCTACCGCCACAGCACGATACTCTTGCCGCTCGACATTGAATTCCATCCCATCACAAACATTTGCAGCCTGCAAAATTGCCGTCTTTTCCAAATCGCTGAATATATAAGTCATATTTACTTCCCTGTAATAATTGAACGTGAAAGATAGTCACTAACAGACTTAAGCGCTTCAGGAGCGCCCCGTAATCCTTCTGTACCCAAATGTATACGGCCATCCCCACCTGCAAAGTCAAAACTGTGCAACTCGACCGTACAGTACGCACGCAAACTCCCAAACTCCAAATTCTCCAACTGTTCCTTATTCATTTTCAGAAGATATGCCTTACTCAAACCACTGGCCGAAGCTTTAGATTCTGGCGAATTCAAACCATCACAATTTATCGTCCGTGGTGTTCCATCACGCCGGCGCCAGTCCTGCATAACAAAAGTTACAACAGAGAATTCATTTTTAATACTGGGTGGTGGCGCGGTAAGCCAAAGTTCCAAGCCTGGATAATTTTTCAGCTTAACAATCAGTTCATCCGGCCAATTCACATGCCGCCCGCCCATGTTGTGCGGTGCCGTGGTATCCCTTCTTGTGAAAAGCCTGGCGGTAACGTGGAAATGCGTCCAGCTGGTGGGTGGTTCTACCCCAAGAGTTTCATACACAGGAACCAGTTCTTTTCCCGTCCACCAGAATGACCCATCAAGAAGATCGGCAATACAGGAACCGTCGCTCCTTAAAGTCGATCCAAAATAGAACCCGGGAATCCTTGTACGATCCAGCAGGCTGCCGCCAAGTATCGGGACCTGCTCCATACCCGCCAGCTTCTTGCTGCACGCCCCTTGTTTCTTCTGATAAATCTCCCGCGCTTCTGCGGCCTCCTCCCATCGGATACAGAAATCAACGACCCAATAACAGATCGCCAGTACCACTCCATATTTAATTCCCCTTCTGCACTGGCGAAAAACTTCCTTGCGAGACATCTTAAGCATTTCAAATCTCCATTTTAAAATGACCAGTCACATCACTTGAAACAACTCACCTCATCAACTCCTTAAACACTCCAAAGTAACCGCTTACTCCTTTAACCACATCGAATTCGCTTGCCTTCAACCTCGCCGCATCCTTCACAGACTCAAAACCAGCGAAAGACGTTAAAACCCTGCACACTGCCGTGGCGATTTCTTCAGCGTCAAAAAAATCAACAAGTATCCCGCTGATTCCATCTTCGATAACTTCCTGCACGGGAGCGGTATTTGAACCTATGACAACACAGCCAGATGCCATGGCTTCCAACAGAGACCAAGACAAAACAAACGGATATGTCAAATACACGTGAGCCTTTGAAAGACTCAGAACCGACCTGTATGTTTGATAAGGCAACTTCCCAACAAAGTGAACATTGGAAATATCAACATCCACCTCCGCGACCATCTTGCTTCGCCAGTTCCGGTATCCAATGGGCATCCGCCCATAACTGACACCATCCCCACCCACTACAATGACCTGCGCGCTCGGGCACTTTTCCTGAATATAGGGAATGGATCTCATAAAACTATGAAAGCCTCGGTAAGGTTCGAGGTTTCTGGCGACATAAGTCACGATAGGCTGACCTGCTTTTATCACGCGCCCACTCGGCAGCGTTACAGACGCGACCTTTTCTGATTCGGCAAACTGAACAATGCCTTCGTGAATGACGCGAATTTTAGACTGATATGTTTTAGGAAAAAGACCGCGCTGCCATTGTGTAGGTGCAATCCCGGCATCACACTGTTCAACATTCAGGAGATGCATCGAATTCAAGACTCTAAGCCTTGAGGACGCGTCCATCGCACTGGGAAATTCAGGATCAAAACCAGAGTCTGCCCCGTGCGCTCGGTAATAATACTCACAGAAATGAACCAGAGGTACATCGGGATACACATCTTTGACGAATAGCGATTCACCCCACCCAGGATGAGCGAGAACTACATCAGGCTGAAAGCCTGCATGGCTGAGCTTCTTCAATATTCTTTGAACTTGTTGCCCGTCCGAAACAGCCTCTTGATATCTATGCAAATAGTCGTGAGCGTCATTAGTCATATTCCTTGATGGTCGATATCGAAATAACTTTACCCCGGCAATACCTGGCGCTGTATCGCGTCCAATTGCAATGACGCCCAGACGCCTGCGCAATGCTTCCAACGCCACATGACGAAACTGACCGGGAAAATTCTGATGAATGATAAGAAGATTCATATCCGAGCAATATCCCGCGCTTATACACCTCCATGAAATTGAAGTTTTTCAACATCAACATATGCATACAAACGCTAACAAATGCCCAGAAATAAAACTGTAGGAGGGTTCCGAGAACCTCCTAGGAGATGGTGCGATACACGCATTGCAAAAAAACAGGCACAAAAAAAGCGGCGCTCAATGCGCCGCTTTTTTGCGGGTGGTTACCAGCGGTTGCCGTGTCGGCCGTAATCGCCACGTCCACTGTGACGGTCGTAATTGCCACGACCCCGGCGGTCATCCCAGCCACCGCGACGGTGGTCGTCCCAGCGTCCGCGATCATGGTCGTGCCAGCGACGGCTTTCGTAGTAGCGCGGAGCCGGTTGGTAGTAACGGGGCGCTGAATAATAACGGGGCGCCGGTTGGTAATAGCGCGGGGCTGGCTGGTAGTAGCGCGGGGCTGAATAGTAGGTGCTGCCGCCGCTGTAATAGGTGCCACCGCTGTAATACGAAGGTGCCTGCGATGTGTAGACCTCTGAGCTGTAGTAGCCATCTCCGTAGGAATAAGGGACGCATCCGCCAAGGGAAAAAAGCATCACGGTAAACAGAAGAATTCGGCGATACATGGCGGCCTCCTGGACCGCGGGTAGCCACACCAGCGACGCTGGCAGGCGTCAGTCTTTCATTCGGCGACTGACGAGATATCTGACAGCGATTTCGGCATCCGGTGCGTTTCTGCAACAACTTGAAACAAGTGATTGATGAAACCTTGTTCATGCAGAAACGCCGTCATTCAGCCGCTGATTAGTGGTGCCCACCGTGGTATCCACCGCCGTGATAACCCCGTCCGTAACCGCCGCGATAGCCATGGCCGCCGTAGTAATAGCGGGCGCCACCGTAGTAGCGCGGACCGTAATAACCACCGTAGTAATAGGGCGAGTAATAGCCGGGATAGTAATAAGGCGTGGAGTAAACATCGTAACCGCCGGCGTAGTAGTAACAACCGGACAGCCCTAGACCGAGCACTGCTCCCAGCAGCACCCGACGCAGCAATTTTGAAATACGCATGGCGGCCTCCTGAAAGACCTGTGACAGCAGTCGGCACAGACCGGCTGACAACAGTTTTGACTGGCGGACCGGCAGCGAGTGCCCACGCCTCACGGGCATCGGATCAGCGGCACCGGACGCTGCATGACGGTGCAAGCGCGCACCAACACAAAGCGTCGTCTGCACCCGCCAACCTGGCCCATCCACCCGCAAGCCAAGTGGCAGAGGGCTCGCCGCAACTTGGCACGCCTCTCGCTTTAACAAACCCGTGCAGGAGTCATCACAGGTTCGCGGCACCACAATTTGCAATGGCTGACTAGGGTTCCGGCTCGCATCTGCGAGTGGCTGGTCCGAGAGTTGGCGACCTCCAGTTGAGGTTACACGGCGGGACAAAAGCCCGGGAGACAAGCCACCGTTCGCGGTGCCGCGTTGCCTTCCTGTCCGCCCTCGATCAACTGGAGAAGCCACCATGTCCCGACTACGTTTGCCCGCCCTGCTCGCCGCCGCGTTCGCCGCGCTCATCAGCACTCAATCCCCCGCCGCGCAGAAAGACCACTTCAGCGTCTGCTGGACGATCTATGCCGGCTGGATGCCATGGGAATACGCCGGCAGCCAGGGCATCGTCGACAAATGGGCGAAGAAGTACGGGATCAAGATTGATGTCGTGCAACTCAACGATTACGTCGAGTCGATCAACCAGTACACCGCCGGTCAGTTCGATGGCTGCACCATGACCAACATGGATGCGCTGACCATTCCGGCCGCCGGTGGCGTCGACAGCACCGCGCTGATCGTCAGCGATTTCTCCAACGGCAACGACGGCATCGTCCTCAAGGGCGAAGGCAAGAAAGTCGCCGACCTCAAGGGCATGGACGTCAACCTGGTCGAACTGTCGGTCTCGCATTACCTGCTGGCCCGCGCGCTGGACTCGGTGGACCTGACCGAGAAAGACCTGAAAGTGGTCAACACCTCCGACGCCGACATTTCCGCCGCCTTCAACACCGAGCAGGTCAACGCCGTCACCACCTGGAACCCGATGCTCTCGGACATCAAGGCCAAACCCGGTGTGACCGAAGTCTTCAACTCCAGCCAGATCCCCGGCGAAATCATGGACATGATGGTGGTCAACAGCGCCACCCTCAAAGACAACCCGGCGCTGGGCAAGGCGCTGACCGGCGCGTGGTTCGAAGTGGTCGACTTGATGAACGCCAAGAACGCGGCGGGCAAAGCCGCACTTGAGCACATGGCAAAAGCCTCGGGTACCGATCTGGCCGGATTCCAGGCGCAACTGGACACCACCAAACTGTTCGCCACACCGAAAGAAGCCCTGGCGTTCGCCACCAGCAAGCAACTGCCGGAAACCATGCGCAGGGTCGCCGAGTTTTCGTTCCAGCACGGTTTGCTCGGTGAAGGCGCGAAAGACACCAGCGCGGTCGGCATGGCGTTCGCCAACGGCGTGACCAGCGGCGACACCGGCAACCTCAAGCTGCGTTTCGATCCGACCTACGTGCAGATGGCCGCCGACGCCAAGCTGTAAGCCACGGAGGATTTGGCCATGCGCCTGATCAATCGCCACCCGGATCGCCCGAGTCGCCTGTTGCTGGTGATCCTGCCGTTCGCCCTGGTGCTGTTCGCCTACTTCATGGGCTCGGCCGAGCGCTTGGCGGACAACCCCAACGACAAACTGCTGCCCAGCGCGGTGCAGATGACCGATGCGGTGAAACGCCTGGCCTTCAACGCCGACAGCCGCACCGGTGAATACCTGCTCTGGCAGGACACCGCGTCGAGCCTGCAACGCCTGGCCACCGGCCTCGGCATCGCGGCGCTGGCCGGGTTGTGCCTGGGCATGGCGGCCGGCACCCTGCCGCTGTTCGGCGCACCGCTCTCGCCATTGCTGACGGTGTTGTCGATGGTGCCGCCACTGGCGATCCTGCCGATTCTGTTCATCGTCTTCGGCCTCGGCGAGCTGTCGAAAGTGATGCTGATCGTGATCGGTATCACCCCGGCCCTGGCCCGTGATCTGGAACAGCGCGCGCGGGACATCCCCGTCGAACTGCTGATCAAGGCCCAGACCCTCGGCGCCTCGACCTGGACATTGATGCTGCGTGTGGTTCTGCCGCAACTGTTGCCGCGCCTGCTGATCTCGCTGCGGCTGATGCTCGGTTCGGCGTGGCTGTTCCTGATCGCCGCCGAAGCCATCGCCTCCACCGACGGTCTGGGCTACCGGATTTTCCTCGTGCGCCGTTACCTGGCGATGGACGTGATCCTGCCGTACGTGGTCTGGATCACCCTGCTTGCCTGGCTGATGGATTGGGCTCTCAAATACCTGACCCGTCGGGCATTCCCCTGGTATGAGGGGGCCGCCAAATGAGCTTCATCACGGTGAAAAACGTCTGGCAGCAATACGCCGACCAGGTGGTGCTGGAAGGCTTGAACCTCAGCGTCAACGAGGGCGAGTTCTGCACGCTGGTCGGTGCCTCGGGCTGCGGCAAGTCGACCTTCCTGCGCCTGCTGCTGGGTCAGGAAACCGCCAGTCGCGGCGAGATTCTGCTCGACGGTCAGCCACTGGCGCGCGAGCCGGATGCGAGCCGTGGCGTGGTGTTCCAGCGCTACTCGGTGTTCCCACACCTGAGCGTACTGGACAACGTCGCCCTCGGCCTCGAACTGCCTCGCGCGCCACTGCTTGGACGTCTGTTCGGCGGCGCCAAACGGGACGCCCGCGAACAGGCCTGGGCGCTGCTGCACAAAGTCGGCCTCGGCCATGCGCTGGACAAGTACCCGGCGCAACTGTCCGGCGGCATGCAACAGCGGTTGGCGATCGCCCAGGCGTTGATCATGAAGCCGCGAGTGTTGCTGCTCGACGAACCGTTCGGTGCGCTCGATCCGGGCATTCGCAAGGACATGCACGCGCTGCTGCTGGAGCTGTGGCGCGAGACGCAACTGACGGTGTTCATGGTCACCCACGACCTGTCCGAAGGTTTCAGCCTCGGCACCCGTTTGCTGGTGTTCGACAAGGTCCGCCTCGACCCGCACGCCCCCGGCGCCTATGGCGCCCGCATCACCTACGACATCCCTTTGAACAGTGACCGACGCGCCCAACGCGCCGCCGTCGACGCCCTGCCCGCCGAGCTGGCCGGCACGCTTCGTATTGCCTGAGAGGACTGCTCCCATGACTGATTCGACCCAACTGTTTCCACCCTTCGCCGAGGAAACCCTGCCCGGTGGCGGCCACCGTTCCTTCGTCCTGAAACGCGGCCAGCTGCTGCGCCTGACCGACCTGCGCGGTGGGGCCAACGTCAGCCTGACCCTGCTCAACGCCAACGAGAAAACCGAGCGCCTGAACCTGCCCGACAGCCTCAAGTGCCAACACACCGCCAAGCTGACCGCAGGCCATTGCCTGTACTCGGACATGGGCCGGGTGCTGGCGGCAATCACCGCAGACACTTGTGGCTGGAGCGACAGCCTCGGCGGCGTGCTGTGCGCTGAAGAGGTCGCGGAAAAATACGGCCAGGGCCGCTATCAGGAACTGCGCAACGGCTTCTTTCGCAACGGCACCGACAACCTGCTGGTGGAACTGGGCAAGTGGGGCCTGGGCCTGTCCGACCTGCTGATGACCCTCAACCTGTTCAGCCGGGTCAACGTCGATGAAACCGGGCGCTTCCATTTCGTCGAAGGCCATTCGAAGGCCGGCGATCACATCGAGCTGTACGCACCGATGGACACCCTCGTCGTCCTCACTGCCCTGCAACACCCGATGGACCCGTCGCCCGACTACGCGCCAAAACCGTTGAAGCTGAGCTGGATGAACGCCGACGCCAGCGTCGCCGAGCACTGCCGTATCTCGCGCCCGGAGAACGAGCGCGGATTTATCAACACCGACCGTTTGTTTGCCTGAGGATCATCGCCATGTCAGTTGCTATCGCCACTTCGCAAAAACAACCCGACACCGCGGTGTACCGCGCCACCATTCCTGCCGGCGAACCCTGGCTGATGGAGGTCAAGGCCGGCCAGACCCTGCGCATCCTCGACCTGGAAGGCAATCAGGCGGTCGATACGCTGTTCTACAGCCTCGCCAATCCCCGTGAACGCTATGACGTGCAACGCACATTGCGCCGCCAGAACAGCGTTTACCTGAGCACCGGCAGCGTTTTGTATTCCAACCTTGGCAACCCGATGCTGACGATCATCGCCGACACCTGCGGCCGCCACGACACCCTCGGCGGCGCCTGCGCGCAGGAGAGCAACACCGTGCGCTACGCCCTGGAAAAACGCTACATGCACAGCTGCCGCGACAATTACCTGCGCGCCTGTGCCCACGACGGGCGCCTGAGCAAAGGTGATATCGGGCCGAACATCAATTTCTTCATGAACGTACCGGTGACCGCCGACGGCGGCCTGACCTTCGAGGACGGGATCTCCGCGCCGGGCAAGTACGTCGACCTGCGCGCCGAGATGGACGTGATCGTGCTGATCTCCAATTGCCCTCAACTGAACAACCCGTGCAACGCCTACAACCCGACGCCTGCGGAGTTACTGGTATGGAACTGACATTCGTCCGTCTGCGCCGTTGGCTTTTCGCCCTGTGCCAGGCCCGTTCCGGCCAGTGTCTGAAATCCCCAAAACACCCCTGAACCCTGTGGGAGCTGGCTTGCCAGCGATGGCGTCGGCACAGCCAACATTGATGATGACTGACACACCGCCATCGCGGGCAAGCCCGCTCCCACAAGGTCAATGGTGACTTTCGAATTGTGATTTTGCCGTCGGGGACGACCCCGGCGCTCATCGAAAAACTGCGGGACGGCCCGCATCCCCTTCAGGGGTTTTGCCATGTTCAAAAAAGTCCTGATTGCCAACCGTGGCGCGATTGCCTGCCGCATCCTGCGCACCTTGCGTGAACTGCACGTTGAAGGCGTCGCGGTGTACTCCGAAGCCGATGCCGCCAGCCTGCACATCCTGCAAGCGGACGAAGCCCACAGCCTCGGTGAAGGCGCAGCGGCCGGCACTTATCTGGCCGTCGAAAAAATCCTTGCCATCGCCAAAGCCAGCGGCGCCACCGCGATCCACCCAGGCTACGGGTTCCTCTCGGAAAACGCCGCGTTCGCCGAAGCCTGCGCCAACCACGGCATTGCCTTCATCGGCCCGACACCGGAACAACTGCGGGTGTTCGGCCTCAAGCACACTGCACGGGCCCTGGCCAAACAGCACGGCGTGCCGATGCTCGAAGGCACCGAACTGCTCGACAGCCTCGACGCCGCGCTGATTGCCGGCGCGCAGGTCGGTTATCCGGTGATGCTCAAAAGCACCGCTGGGGGCGGTGGCATCGGCATGCGCGTGTGCCGTAACGCCAGCGAACTGAGCGAGTCGTTCGAGGCGGTGAAGCGTCTCGGCCAGAACAATTTCAGCGACGCCGGGGTGTTCATCGAGAAGTACATCCAGCGTGCGCGGCATCTGGAAGTCCAGGTGTTCGGCGACGGCCATGGCGAAGTGATCGCCCTTGGCGTGCGCGACTGCTCGGTGCAGCGGCGCAATCAGAAAGTCCTCGAGGAAACCCCGGCACCGAACCTGCCCGACGGCATGGCGGATGAGCTGTGCGCGGCGGCGATCAAACTGGCCAAAGCAGTGAATTACCGCAGCGCCGGCACCGTCGAATTCGTTTTCGACAGCGATGCGCAGCGCTTCTATTTTCTGGAAGTGAACACCCGGTTGCAGGTTGAGCACGGCGTCACCGAACAGGTGTGGGGCGTTGATCTGGTGCGCTGGATGATTGAACTGGCGGCGGGAGATCTGCCGCCGCTGAGCACATTGTTTGAGGGCCTGAAACCGGACGGCCACGCGATTCAGGCGCGACTGTACGCGGAGGATCCGGGGCGCGATTTCCAGCCGAGCCCAGGGCTGCTGACCGCTGTGGAATTTCCTGCGGCCAACGGTATTCAACTGCGCATCGACACCTGGGTCGAGGCTGGCTGCGAGATCCCGCCCTACTTCGATCCGATGATCGCCAAAGTCATCAGTTGGGCGCCAACCCGCGAACAGGCCCGCGCCGAACTGCACCAGGCCCTCGGCGACAGCCTGCTGTACGGCGTGGAAACCAACCGCGATTACCTGCGGCAGATTCTGCTAGATACGCCGTTTGCCAGCGGTCAGCCCTGGACCCGTTGCCTGGAAGGTCTGGTGTACCGGGCCAACACGTTTGAAGTGCTGAGCGCCGGCACCCAGACCAGCGTCCAGGACTACCCCGGTCGTCTCGGTTACTGGGCGGTCGGCGTGCCACCCTCGGGGCCGATGGACAGTCGCGCGTTGCGTCTGGGCAATCGCTTGCTGGGCAATGCCGAAGGCGCGGCGGCACTGGAAATCACCATGAACGGGCCGCTGCTGCGCTTCAATTGCGACGCGGTGGTAGCGGTGACCGGAGCACCGTTGGCGCTGACCCTCGACGGCGAAGCGGTGCCGATGAACACCGCGCTGTTGATTGAAGCGGGCAGCCAGTTACATCTCGGCGGTTTGCTCGACGCCGGCGCCCGCAGCTACCTGTGCCTGCGCGGCGGCCTGCAGGTGCCGGACTATCTGGGCAGCAAAAGCACCTTCACCCTCGGTCAGTTCGGCGGTCATGGCGGGCGAGCCCTGCGTGCCGGGGACGTGCTGCACCTGGCCCCACTGAGCGACCGAAGCGCCGGGCAGACCCTGGCACCCCATCAGGTCAGCGAATTACCTGCCGTGCGCCGGATCCGCGTCATCTACGGCCCCCATGGCGCGCCTGAATACTTCACTGAAAACTACATCGGCACCTTTTTCGCCACGCAATGGGAAGTGCATTTCAACTCCAGCCGCACCGGCGTGCGCCTGATCGGGCCGAAACCGGAATGGGTGCGCGCCGACGGCGGCGAGGCCGGGCTGCATCCGTCGAACATCCACGACAATCCCTACGCCATCGGTGCGGTGGACTTCACCGGCGACATGCCAGTAATCCTCGGCCCGGATGGCCCGAGCCTTGGCGGTTTCGTGTGCCCGGTGACGGTGATCGAGGCCGATCTGTGGCAACTGGGTCAACTCAAGGCCGGGGACAAAGTGCAGTTCGTGCCCGTCGATCTCAAGACCGCACGCGATCTCGCCCTCAAATGGGACACCTGTGGGAGCTGGCTTGCCAGCGATGGGGCCCGAGCAGACACCGCGTCAACTTCATCGCTGGCAAGCCCGCTCCCACAGGCCCTGGTTTCGCCTGTGGTTCTGGAATTGGGTCAGGACGACAAGCGGCTGGTCGGCCGTGTGTCCGGCGATACCCATCTGCTGCTGGAAATAGGTGCGCCGGAACTGGATCTGGTCCTGCGCTTTCGCGCCCATGCCCTGATGCAGGCGCTGGAAGGCAAAAACCTGCACGGCGTGATCGACCTGACACCGGGCATTCGTTCGCTGCAGATCCACTACCAGCCCGAACAATTGCCGCTGGCCGATCTGCTCGGCATCGTCGCCGGTGAATGGGATGCGGTGTGCGCCGCCCAGGACTTGCAAGTACCGTCGCGCATCGTCCATCTGCCGCTGTCCTGGGACGATCCGGCCTGCCAGTTGGCGATCGAGAAATACATGACCACCGTGCGCAAGGACGCGCCGTGGTGCCCGAGCAATCTGGAGTTCATCCGCCGCATCAACGACCTGCCGAATCTCGACGAGGTGCAGCGCACGGTGTTCGATGCCAGCTATCTGGTGATGGGCCTGGGTGACGTCTACCTCGGTGCGCCGGTCGCCACCCCGCTCGACCCGCGCCATCGGCTGGTGACCACCAAATACAACCCGGCGCGCACCTGGACCGCCGAGAACTCGGTGGGCATCGGCGGCGCCTACATGTGCGTGTACGGCATGGAAGGCCCCGGCGGTTACCAGTTTGTCGGGCGCACCTTGCAGATGTGGAACCGCTATCGCGAAGTCGCCGCGTTCGACGGCAAACCGTGGCTGCTGCGGTTTTTCGATCAGATCCGTTTCTACCCGGTCAGCGCCGAAGAACTGCTGCGTATCCGCCGGGATTTTCCCCTCGGGCGTTTCGACCTGAACATCGAACAGAGCCAGCTCAACCTCGCCGACTACCAGGCCTTTCTGCAACGCGAAGCCGAGACCATCGACGCCTTCCGAACGCAGCAACAGGGTGCCTTCCAGGCTGAGCGCGAACGTTGGATCGCCAGTGGCCAGGCGCACTTCGACAGCGAAGAAGCCGTGCCGGGCAGCAGCGAAGACACACCGCTGACCAGCGGCCAGCAGAGTATCGACAGCCACATTGCCGGCAATCTCTGGCAGGTGCAGGTCGAGGTCGGCAGCCGCGTGGCGGCCGGTGATGTGCTGGTGATTCTGGAGTCGATGAAGATGGAAATCCCCGTGCTCGCGCCCATGGCCGGGGTGGTGCAGGACATTCGCGTGCAGCCGGGATCGGCGGTGCGTGCCGGACAACGGGTCGTGGTGCTGGAACTCGACTGAAACCATTTGCCAAAGGATCAACCCATGAATCTGCAACTCGATGCCCTGCGCCAGGCCTACCGCAATGGCGACACCACACCCCGGCAATTGCTGTTGGCGTTGCGGGAAAAAGCCGCTGCGCTGAACCCGGACTATCACCTGTTCATCCATCTGCTCAGCGCCGAAGAACTGGAGCCGTATCTGGCCGCCCTCGACGGTCGCGATCTCGACAGCCTGCCGTTGTATGGCGTGCCGTTTGCGATCAAGGACAACATTGATCTGGCCGGTGTCCCGACCACCGCTGCATGCCCGGCGTTCGCCTACGTACCGGAGCGTTCGGCGACCATCGTCGAGCAGCTGCTGGCGCTGGGCGCGATTCCGCTGGGCAAGACCAACCTCGACCAGTTCGCCACCGGCCTCAACGGCAGCCGTTCGCCTTACGGCGCCTGCCCGAACAGCGTGTTGCCGGAGTATCCGTCGGGCGGCTCCAGCGCCGGTTCGTCATTGGCCGTGGCGCTCGGTGTAGCCAGTTTCGCGTTGGGCACCGACACCGCCGGCTCCGGCCGGGTGCCGGCGGCGTTGAACAATCTGGTGGGACTGAAGGCCAGCAAAGGCCTGATTTCCACCGCCGGCGTGCTGCCGGCCTGTCGCACGCTGGACTGCGTCACCACGTTCACCGCAACGGCCCGGGAAGCCAGTCAGCTGCTGGCGCTGACCGCGCGCCTCGATCCGAGGGACGAATACAGCCGCAGCAATCCGTCATGGAACGACGGCACCGCGTTCGGCGCGCCACGGCCGTTTCGCTTCGGTGTACCGCGTGCGCGAGACCTGGCGTTTTTCGGCTGTGAGGAAGGCCCGCGGCTGTTCGGCGATGCCATCGACCGTCTGAAAGCTCTGGGCGGTGAAGCGGTCGAACTGGACCTGTCGCCGTTCCTCGAAGCGGCGCGGTTGCTCTATGAAGGGCCGTGGGTGGCCGAGCGCTACAGCGTGGCCGGCGAGTTGATGGAAGAAAATCCCGAAGCAGTGCTGCCGGTGATCCGCGCGGTGCTGGCCAAAGCACCGGCCGTCAGCGGCGTGCAGACGTTCCGCGCGCAATATCGCCTGCAAGCGCTGAAAGCCGTTTGCGATAAAGCACTGGAAGGACTCGACTGCGTGCTCACGCCCACCATCGGTCGTCCGGTGACGCTGGCGGAACTCGACGCCGAACCGGTGCTGCGCAATTCCGAACTGGGCTACTACACCAACTTCATGAACCTGCTCGATTACGCTGCCGTCGCCGTGCCCAGCGGTTTCATGGCCAACGGGCTGCCGTGGGGTGTAACGCTGTTTGGCCGAGCGTTCACCGATCAGTATCTGCTGGGCGTGGCCGATGCCTTGCAGCGCCAGCAGGATCCCGCGCTGCCGACGCCGAACAACCCGGCGCGCCATGACCGTGCACGACTGGTGGTCTGCGGTGCGCATCTGGACGGACTGGCCCTGAACTGGCAGTTGCGGCAACGCGGCGCACGCCTGATCGAGGCCACCTACAGCTCGAAGAACTACAAACTCTATGCCCTGGCCGGCGGCCCGCCGTTGCGCCCGGGCATGCTGCGCGTGGCCGAAGGCGGCGTGGCCATCGCAGTGGAAGTCTGGGAGTTGCCGAGCCGTGAGCTGGGCTCGTTCCTGACCGGCATCCCGGCGCCGCTGGGTCTGGGCAAGGTACAACTGGCGGATGGCCGCTGGGAAAGCGGATTCATCTGCGAACCCTACGGCCTGGAAGGTGCAACCGACATCAGCCATTTGGGTGGGTGGCGAGCGTATCTGCAAACCGGAAACTGATCCGAACAGCGGCCCCCTCTCGTTCCGGGAGGGGGCTGGATGAGTGAGCCATTCTCCAGACACCCCTGCCCGGCTGATCCCCCCGCATTTCAGGCACAAATCCCGCAGTCTTTTCCCCGCCGTGCCACTAGAATGCTGCCCATCGGGTCACTGTCAACGGAATTGCCAATGCCGCTCAGATCTGCGTTTCACTCCCAACGTTCGCTGGTACTGACCCTCGTCGCCCTGCTCGGCGCAGGTTTTCTCGCCACCTCGCTGCTCAGCTACTACGCCTCGCGGGCGTCGATCCGCGACAACATCGTCAACACCGAACTGCCGCTAACCTCCGACACGGTCTATTCGGAAATCCAGAAAGACCTGGTCAGACCGATCCTTATTTCTTCGATGATGTCCCGCGACACCTTCATGCGCGACTGGGTGGTGAACGGCGAGAAAGACAGCGACCAGATGACCCGCTACCTCGACGAGGTCATGACCCACTACGGCGCCTACACCGCGTTTTTCGTCTCCAACAGCACCCACACTTACTACCACGCCAAAGGTGTGCTAAAGCAGGTGAAAATCGACGAGCCGCGCGACGCCTGGTACTTTCGTGTGCGCGACATGAAGGATCCATACGAGATCAATGTCGACCCGGATCTGGCCAACAAAGACAACATGACGTTCTTCATCAACTACAAGGTCTACGACTACAACAATCGCTTCATCGGCGCCGCTGGCGTGGGGCTGACGGTGGACGCGGTGATCAAGCTAATCGACAAGTATCAGCAGCGCTATCAACGCAGTGTGTACTTCGTCGACACCTTCGGCCGACTGGTGCTGACCGGCGCCGAGGGCGGGCCGGAAGGGGCGCGGGTCGGGAAAAGCCTGACCGACCTCGACAGCATGAAAAGCCTGGTCAGCCAGCTGCCCAAACCCCACAGCGGCAGCTACGAATATTCCACCCACGGCCAGGGGCATTTCCTCAACGTGCGGTTTATTCCAGAGCTGAACTGGTACTTGTTCGTCGACAAACGCGAAGACGGCGCGCTGAGTGAAATCCGCCAGTCGCTCTATCTCAACCTGCTGATCTGCCTGCTGGTGACGCTGATCGTGCTGGCGCTGGTCAATCGATTGATCAAGCGCTATCAGGACAAGATCCACGCTCAGGCCACCCTCGACAGCCTCACCGAACTTCCCAACCGCCGCGGCTTCGACCTGCTCGCCGTGCAAGCGCTGCACGAAGCGCACCGTGAGCCGAAACCGCTGACCGCGCTGCTGCTGGATCTGGATCACTTCAAGGTTTTGAACGACACCTACGGGCACATGGCCGGCGATCAGGTGCTGATCGGATTCGCCCGGGACCTGCAAAGTTGTCTGCGGCATTCCGACATTGTCTGCCGTTGGGGCGGTGAGGAATTTATCGTGCTGCTGAAGGACACCGACGGCGAGACCGGTCAGAAGATTGCCGAGAAGATCCGCCAGCACGTCGAACAGCATGAATATGCCTACAACGGTCACACCCTGAATCTGACCGTCAGCATCGGCGCCACCACCCTGCAACCGGATGACACCTTGCACAGTCTGCTGTCCCGGGCCGATCATGCGATGTACCGGGCCAAACAGACCGGCCGTAACCGCACCTGCGTGGAAATGCCTCACTCGACCTATGCCTGACGCCAAGAACACACCTGACCTCTGCCCGGCCTGCGGCGCCCGCAACGACTGCACCCTGGCCGACCCGCGCACCGCCGACCGTGCCTGCTGGTGCTACGGTGTTTCCATCGACCCGGCAGTGCTCGAAGCCCTGCCGGCGGAACTGCGCGACAAGTCCTGCCTGTGCCCACGCTGCGCTCAGGTCGAGGCGCAACTGCAAGCGGCCGGGCGGTCGATCCCGTAAGATGCGCGCCCCGCTTCCTGCCAATTCCTGATCATGCGCGTCGACCGTTTCCTGAGTAACCTGCCCCGCTACAACCGTAAACAGGTTCGCCTGTTGCTGGTGGAAAAGCGCGTGCGCATTGACGGAAAAGTCGTCAGCGATCCCCACAGCGAAGTCCTGGAGTTCAGCCGCGTGGAGGTCGACGACGAAGTGCTGCAACCCGGCAAACCGGCGCGCTACTTCATGCTGAACAAACCGCAGGGCTGCGTCAGCGCCACCCGCGATCCCGAACATCCGACCGTGCTCGACCTGATCCACGAACCGGACAAGGATGACCTGCACATCGCCGGGCGTCTGGATTTCAACACCACCGGGCTGATGCTGATCACCAACGACGGCAGCTGGTCGCGGCGCCTGACCCAGCCGCAGACCAAACTGCCGAAGGTCTATTACGTCGAGACCGAACAGGAGATCGGCCCGGAATATGCGATCAAGTTCGCTGAAGGGATCTACTTCGCCTTCGAAGACCTGACCACCCAACCGGCGCAGCTGCAAGTGCTCGGCCCGCGAACGGCGCGGTTGAGCATCGTCGAAGGTCGTTACCATCAGGTGAAGCGCATGTTCGGCCATTTCAACAACAAAGTGCTGCGCCTGCACCGCGAATCCATGGGCCCGCTGGCGCTGGATCACGCGCTAAAACCGGGCGAGTACCGCGCTTTGCGCACCGAAGAGATTCATTTGTTCTAAGCAGCCGACCGCTCAGCAGAAGTTGTCGAACAATTTACCAACGGCACTTGCGCGATCCGGATCCCCCTGCTTGAATCAGGTCGTCGGCCAAATTGTGACCGATGAGTCACACATAACATCCAAGAAACTTTTTGTCGGTAGACAGCCCTCAAGGGCTGCGCCTCAGCCGACAGACTGCCCGCCAATAACAACACCCGTCGACCTGCCGTATCGGATCGACATGGGCCACAAAATTCCAGGCATATGCCTACCTGTCACAAAGCTCGTGCAATCTCATTTGCGCGCATACCCGCTTGCTTGCCAGGAGTCTTATGACATGAGGCCAGAAATCGCTGTGCTGGATATACAGGGTCAGTATCGGGTTTACACGGAGTTCTATCGCGCAGACGCCGCAGAAAAGACCATCATCCTGGTCAACGGCTCGATGGCCACGACTGCGTCGTTTGCACAAACCGTGAAAAATCTGCACCCGCAATTCAACGTGGTTTGCTACGACCAGCCCTACGCGGGCAAGTCGAAAGTCCACAACCGCCACGAGAAACATCTGACGAAAGAAGTCGAAGGTCTGATCCTGCTGGAGCTGATCGATCACTTCGCGGCCGAACACGTGCTGTCGTTCTCCTGGGGTGGCGCCGCGACCATGGTCGCCCTCGCGCATCAGCCTCGGCGCATCGAAAAAGCCGTGATCAGCTCGTTCTCCCCGGTGATCAATGCACACATGCTTGATTACCTCGAACGCGGTGTCGAATGCCTCGGCAAACGCGACGGCGATCGGGTCGGGCACCTCGTCAACGACACCATCGGCAAACACCTGCCGTCGCTGTTCAAGCGCTTCAACTATCGCCACGTCAGCAGCCTGGCCGAGCACGAATACGGGCAGATGCATTTCCACATCAACGACGTGCTGCACAGCGATCGTCAGTGCTATTTGAACGCGGCGAAGAAAATCAACGTACCGGTGCTGTTCCTGAACGGCGAATGGGACGAATACACCGCCGCCGAAGATGCGCGCCTGTTCGGCAACCACGTCGCGCAGAGCACCTTCACCACCCTGCAGGCCACCGGGCACTTCCTCGACATGGAACACAAATCCGCCTGCCGGGACAGCCAGAACGCCCTGCTCGGTTTCCTGAAACCGGCGCAACAGGCCAGCCGAACGCGTTACCAGTTTGTCCAGGATCACCATGCATTGGCCATTTGAAACAGTGTCGTCGCGAGCAAGCCTGCGAGGCTGAGATTCAGCCGTCCTCCAGCCCGCAGCGCTTGCCCGCGATTGACCGGTTTCGGCTCTGTTTCTGGACTTTCCGTAGTTCGCGTGCAAAGAAAACTTCAAATCCGTGGCCGAGTCTGGTACAAAGTCAGCCGCTCTGAGCGGGTGTCGTATAATGGCATTACTCCAGCTTCCCAAGCTGATAACGAGGGTTCGATTCCCTTCACCCGCTCCAATCGAATTTATGTCCTGCGTTGTGGTTTGACGGGGGATGCGCAAACAGAAAAACCGGCCTGCAGGGCCGGTTTTTTTATGCCTCGGATTTGGCAGCGAGCAAGCCAGCCTTGAACCATTCAGAAACAACACGTTGATTGAATTCCCCCCGTCTGCGCTTACGCTCCTGACAGTCAGTCACTCATGTCGTGAGCGCTTGTTATCGAAGCGTTCGGCTTCAAGGGAGATATCCGCATTTCTTCCCGGCTGCTTCTCGGCCAGAGACGATCAAGGGTATGCGATTGCAATGGTTTCGATGGAGTGCTCAACGTAAAGCCAAGCTGAAGCGGTTTGAACACCGACAATTTAATTCTGCACAATTGTGGTTTATCAGCATTAATCGCAGTTAACCCATATCAAAATGGAGTTAACTGATTTGACGCAATGAAGGTTAACTCTATAATTTTGGGTATTAACCGACCTTTATGCGACATAAGGCACACCATGCTGGAATTAAGCCTCAGCAAACCAAGCGAGATCGTCAAACGGCTCTGCCAACGCCTGCGCACAGAGCGGATAGCCCTGCAGATGACGCAAGCCGATGTGGCTGCTCGCGCCGGTGTCGGCACCAATACGGTGGCCAACCTTGAAGCCGGGCGGAATGTCAGTTTCGAAACCGTAGTCCGAGTGGCCATGGTTGTGGGGCGCGTCCAGGAAATCGAAGACCTGTTCTTGCCAAAACTGGACAGCCTGGACGACATCCTTCGTTACGAAGACAGCTCCAGGCGTCAGCGCATAAAAAGGAAATCAGGAAATGCTTGAACAAGTGGACGTCTACTACGATGGCTGGGGTGAACACTGGCGGTGGGGCACGCTCGTTTCCACGACGGCTATCACCGGTCGCCCACTGATCGTGTTCGAGTACAGCGACGAGGCAAAGAACAGAGGCCTGGAATTGTCGGCGTACAGACTTCCATTGGAAGGCCCCAAGTTACGGCGGGACTTTCCGCTCCATCAATTGGGTTTGCCTGGACCGGTCTACGATGCGCTGCCGGATGGCTGGGGCATGCTGCTGATGGATCGCTTGTTCAAGCGGCGCGGCCTTAATTCCGCACGCATCGGCCCACTCGAGCGCCTCGCTTACATCGGCAACAATGCCATGGGCGCAATGTCATTCGAGCCGGTGGCACCCGAGGCGCTGGAGCCGCAAGTTGAGGTCTCCATTGATCTGCTGGCTGCCGAGGTGCAGGAAGTCCTCAAGGGTGAGGGTGGCGAGTTCTTGCAACAGCTGTTGCTGGTGGGTGGATCTCCGCAGGGTGCCAGACCAAAAGCCTTGGTCTATCGCGATCCGAGAACAGGCATCTTTACCACCATAGCCAGATCAGGCTTCGAGGCCTGGCTGGTCAAGTTTCCCGCCCGGCAGGAGCACCCCGAGGTATGTGCCATCGAAATGGTCTACGCCGAATGCTTGCGGATGTGTGGAATAAAGACACCTGAAACTCAGTACTTCAGCCTGCCGAACGGGCTGGCAGCGTTTGCTACCAGACGCTTTGATCGCGAAGACGACTTACGCGTGCCGATGCAAAGTCTCGCGGCCTTCACTGCCGCCGACTTCCAGAATGCCGGTGCGCTGGACTACGTCAACTTCTTGCGTGCGACCCATCTCTGCACCAATGACGTACGAGAGAAAGCGCTCGCGTTTGAGCGTGTAATCTTCAACGTCGCGTTCAACAACCGCGATGACCACCCGAAGAACTTCGCCTACATCATGTCTAAATCGGGCCAATGGACGCTGGCGCCCGCCTACGATGTGACCTTCTGTGAGGGTCCCGGCGGATACCACCAGATGGACGTTATGGGCGAAGCATTGGAGATCGGACGAAAAGCCATGCTCGACCTTGCAGAGGAAGCGGAAGTATCGGCTGAAACGGCCGACGGCATCATCAACCGATTCTGCGAGGTGGCTGATCAGTTCGCGACCATGGCAGAAACGATGTACCCCGGCGTCATCACTCAGGACACGTTGCAGACTATCCAGAAACGAATCGATGAAAACGTCGAGCGACTTCGCTGAGATTGCTCTGCCAAAGCGCCAAAATGAAAAAACCGGTCGCGATGACCGGTTTTTTTATGCCTGCCAGAACAGCTGCATTTCAGTCCTTCACCTCAACATGATCCAGCGCCTGATTCACCGCCAATTCACCCAGCATCACCAATTGCGCAATGCCTATCGCGGTTCTGCGGTGGGCGGGGTCTAGGGTGGCGGCGAAGTTGTTGAGCATCTCGGATGCCGAGCCCAGTGATTCGCTGGCGTTGGCCAGCAGGGATTCGGTGTCGTAGGCCGGGTTGGCGAAGTACATCGGGTCGGGTTGGTTGGTCGTGCCCATGACATGGGCGCCGGGGCAGAGGTAGTGATCGAGGGCGCGGTTGGCGGCGTCGTTGAGTTTTCTGGAGTCGACTGAGGTGTACGGGGATGTTGGGTCGGTTTCGACTTCGGGGGGATTCGGGGTTGGCTTCTTCATAATGGCTTCTTTCTAGTCGATAGGTGGAGCTGACCTACTCGGTTCCAATCGAAGAGGTGGCAGCTGTACACGAGTTGGAACCCGGGCGAAAAAAGCCAAAAGCCCGACAGACTCGAAGTCTCTCGCGCACAGCCGCCATAACAGAGTGCACACCATGAAGGCGGGCAAGCATACGTCATGAAAGCTGCTTTTGCTTTTTTGGGAAGTCGCCGGGGTTCCAATCCCGATCGCCGATTCATCAGCGACCCTCACAGGCTAGAGTCCGCACTTCCGACGGACAACCTGAAAACCTTGTGGGAAGGTTCAGTGAACGGAACCCACTCTTTAAACATCCCGTATCGAAAAACCGCGTTTACAGATCCCCAACACTCCGCCGGTTCTCACACTCGCCACGACCCGCTAGCATTTCCCCATCGCCCACCACCCTCCCCCTGCGCGGCCATCGACGAATACGCGCCATCACCGTTCGAGGGATTCAAAACCGTGGCCTGCGAGCCACCCAAATCAAATTCAAAAGAGCAGCAATCCATGACCCAGAACATCTACGACGACCCCGAATTTTTCCACGGCTACAGCCAGATGACCCGCTCCATCGGCGGCCTCGATGCTGCGCCGGAATGGCCGGCGCTGAAAGCCTTGTTGCCCTCCCTGCACGGTTTGCAGGTGGTGGATCTGGGCTGCGGCTACGGCTGGTTCTGCCGCTGGGCCAGCGAACACGGAGCTGCCCAAGTGCTGGGGCTGGATGTCTCGGAGAAAATGCTCGAGCGGGCGAAGGAAACCACCTCGGCCGCAAACATCCGCTACGAACGTGCCGACCTGGAACACCTCGACTTGCCTGCATGCACTTACGATCTGGCCTACAGCTCGCTGGCGCTGCACTACATCAAGGATCTCTCAGGGCTGTTTGCCAACCTGCATTCGGCACTTAAACCCGGTGCGCATTTTGTGTTTTCCATCGAGCACCCGATCTTCATGGCGCCGCGCAATCCGGGCTGGCTGATCGACAGCGAAGGCAACAAGCGCTGGCCACTGGACAGTTATCAGATGGAAGGCGAGCGAGTTACGAACTGGCTGGCCGACGGTGTGATCAAGCAGCATCGTACGGTCGGCACGCTGCTTAACGCGCTGATCGACGCCGGATTCACGATTCAACACGTCAATGAATGGGGCCCGAGCGATGCCGAAGTGGCTGCGCAACCCGCCCTCGCTGAAGAGCGTGAGCGACCGATGATGATGCTGGTCGCCGTACAGCGCTGACCGCAAAAAAGAAAGGGCCGATCCAATCGGCCCTTTTTCATTTCAACGTGTGGCAACGATGAACAACCGCGGAAACGGCAACAACACCGAACCATCCGCCAGCGCCGGATAAGCCTTGGCAACCTCCGCCAGATAGTGCGCCAGATATTCCGCCCGCTCGGCTTCCGTCAGCGGACTGAGGAACGGAATCAAACCGCTGCCCTTGAACCACTCGACTACGCCTGAAGCCCCGCCCGCCAACTGATGGTGATAGGTGGTGCGCCACACATCGACCCGCGCACAATGCGGCCGCAGCATCGAGAAATAAGAACTGGCATCCGCCATCTCGGTCCGCTGCCCCGCCGCACCGGCCAGTTTGCTGGCCCACGGCCCGTTGGCCGCCACTTCACGCATCAACCGGTGGGACGGCTCGTTGAGGTTGTCCGGCATCTGAATCGCCAGAGTGCCGCCCTGCGCCAACTTGCCCACCAGCGCCGGCAACAACGTCGCGTGATCCGGCACCCACTGCAAAACGGCGTTGGCAAAGATCACATCGAATGGCCCTGCATCCGCCCATTTATCGATGTCCGCCACCTCGAACTGCAACTGCGGCAGACGCTTGCGCGCGGCATCGATCATGTCCGGCGAACTGTCGAGCCCCTGCACTTTCGCCCCCGGAAAACGCTCCACCAACAACTCGGTCGAGTTGCCGGGGCCACACCCGATATCAACCACGGAACGCGCCTCGGCCGTGGGAATCGCCGCCAGCAGGTCGCGGGCCGGGCGGGTGCGTTCATCTTCGAAAGTGACGTATTGCTTGGCGGACCAGGTCATTGCGTTCTCCTGTCTTGGACGTTTTGGCGGAACGTGGAAAAGCGAGTGCCGTCACGATACCGCGATCATGTTGAGCTGCCTTCCCCTACGTACGTCCGATATAGCCAAGAGCGCAGTCTTGGCTGTACCCACACGATCAGAAAACTGTAAGTAGAATTTTCACACCACCCCCGATGTCTGAATTTCAAGCGCCCCCACAAGGAACACAGCCATGAAATTCGCAAAAATCTCCCAGAAGCTCGCCCTCTGGGCCGGCAGCCCCAAGACGTTCATGGGGGCGTTGATTCTGATCGGGCTCTGGGGGTTGAGCGGGCCGATTTTCGATTACAACGACACCTGGCAACTGATCATCAACACCTCGACCACGATCATCACGTTCCTGATGGTGTTCCTGATCCAGAACACCCAGAACCGCGACACCGACATCCTGCATTTGAAACTCGATGAACTGCTGCGGGTGAACAAGGAGGCGCAGAACGCGATGCTCGGGCTGGAGTCGCTGGATCTCAAGCAGCTGGAAGCGTTGCGTCGGCATTACCGGGCGATGGGTGAAAACGAGGTGTTTGACCTGGAAGGTCTGGGGGACAAGAGCAAGCCGAAGCAGGATCTGAATGAATGCTGACAGGCAAAAAAAACGGCGCTAAAAAAGCGCCGTTTTCATTGCTGCGGATTCAGCGACTGGCCTGAAGGGCTCGGGCCATTTCCAGATGACTCTGCAGTTTTGGCAGGGTCTCGTCGGCAAACGCCTTGATCTCCGGCACGTCGGTGGTTTGCGCTTCCTGCTGGATCTGTTCGATGGCTTCTTCGGTGGCTTTGACTTGGCTGGCAGCGTAGGCCTGATCGAAGCTGGCGCCCTCTTTGACCTCCGGCATCAAAGTCTTGGCCTTGTCGGCGACTTCTTCGCGGGGTGCAACCGGCAGGTCCAGTTTCTTGGCGATTTTCGCCAGATGCTGATTGGCGGTGGTGCGGTCGTTGATGACCTGGATGGTGTAGTCCTTGACCTCTTTGGACTCGGCCTTGCTGTGTGCCAGACGACTGGCCTCGATGTCGGCCATGCCTTTGGCCGAGGCTTCGTTGATGAAGTCGGCGGGCGACTGGGCAAACGCGCTGCTGGCGAACAACCCCAGCAGGCTGACAAAACTGATGTGGCGTACTCGGGTGGCCATCCGGCTCATGGTCGCGCCCTCCTTCTGTGCAGATTCAAGCGGGAGCTTGCGCCCCCGCCTCTCAATCAAAACAACCTTCGCCGACTACTTCGATTTCTGAGCAGGCTTGCGGCCCATGTCGGTTTTAGGCTCTTTGTCGACCGTCGTGGTGGTGGTTTTCCCACCTTTGCGACCGGCTTCAGACGCCTTCGTTCGATCGTTGGCGAAGTTTCCCGAGTTCGAGTTTCTTGAGTTAGGCATGATTCTCTACCTCTTGGCATTGATCGTAAGCGAGCAGGTGCCCGCCTAGATTGAGAATTTCCTGACTGACAAAGGTTTAGAAAAGTTGCCGTCGCCGCGACGAACGGTGACCCGCCGATCAGCTGTCCAGCCTTTTATGATTCTGCCGTTTGGCGGCGTACATCACTTGATCGGCGTGACGAAACAGTTGCTGTTCCTCATCGCCATGCTCGGGGTAACGGGCCACGCCGATGCTCGGCTCGATGTGCAGGTTGTGCCCGTCCAGGCGCATGGGTTGCACCAGTACCTGTCGGATTTTTTCCGCCACGCTGTCGGCATCGTCGGCGGCGTGGACGCTGTGCAACAGCACCACGAACTCGTCGCCGCCGATCCGCGCCACGGTGTCGGTCTCGCGCACGCAGCCCTTGAGCCGGTTGGCCACCGCCTGCAACAGCATGTCGCCGACCCCATGGCCAAACGTGTCGTTGACCTGTTTGAAGCGATCCAGATCGACATACAGCAGCGCCATGTGCCCGGACTGTTCCCGCGCATGGTTCAGCGCAGCCTTGAGCCGGTCGCGCAGCAGTTCGCGGTTGGGCAACTGGGTCAGTTGGTCATATTGCGCCATGCGCCGCAGGCGGGCGTGCAGTTGCTGGCGTTCGATGGCGGTGGCGACCTGGGCGCAGACGTATTGCAGCAGTTCCTTATCGCGCTCGGTGTAACGCTCGCCGCCGGCCAGGCTTTTGACGATCAGCGCGCCGATGGTGCGGTCTTTCGAACTCAGCGGCACGCCCAGCCAGCACGGCGATTGCTGGCCGGCCACCAGCGCGGCGAACTCCGGCGGCGCGTGAGGGCAATCCGGGGTCAGGAGGATTGGCTGACGGCTGCGGATCACTTCCGCACACAGACGCCCGGTGACGGTGCCGGGTTGTTCCGGTTGCAACTCGTCATCGTCGACGTGATAGGGAAAATTCAGCTGCGCGCAATGTTCGTCGTACAGCGCCACGGAGAAGTTCAGCGCCGGCAGCCACTCGCCGATGATCAGGTGGATGCGCTTGAACAGCGCCAGCAGATCCTCCGCCGCGTGCGCCGCTTCGGAGATCGCGTACAACGCCGCCTGACGGGATTCGGCGAGTTTGCGTTCGGTGATGTCCCGGGCCACGGCGATGCGCAGTTGATCGACTTCCGACCAGCGCGCCGACCACAGGATGTGCACGACGCTGCCGTCCTTGCGCACGTAGCGGTTTTCGAAATTGTGCTTGGGCTCGCCGCCCATGATGTCGCTCGCGGCGGCCAGGGTGCGCTCACGGTCGGCCGGGTAGACGTAGTCGATCATCGACTGGCCGATCAGTTCGTCAGGCGTGTAGCCGAGAATCCGCTCGCAGGCCGCACTGACAAAAACGAAGCGACCTTGTTTGTCTACCGCACAAACGGCGTCCAGCAACAGATCGATGTAACTCGCCAATGGCGCAGAATTTCGGCTTTCCATGGTTCAGCGTGGGTGTCCGGGCAATGCAGCACTGTTCAACCATCCATGACCTCGACCTCGCATCCCAGCGAATGTTTTCAAGCCTTGTTCGGTATCAGCCCTGGCAGCGCATGCACCAGCGCGTTGATGGCAAAACCGATGAACATGATCCCGCACAACCGGGTGATCGCCAGTTCATGACGCTGGTACAACGTGCGCACCTGGCGCGCCCCGACGATGCCAATGAGGATAGCGTAGGCGAGCAATCCGCCGAGGAAACTCAAGGCGATCAGCATCGGCAACATCGACCAGTTGAGCAGTTCGGCACGGCTCGATAGCAGCGCGGTGAAAGTCGCCACTGCGACCGGGTAAGCCTTGGGGTTGGTCAGGCCGAACAGGATGCCGTGCCAGAACGGTTGACGCGCCGCGCCCTGGGGCTGATCGCCATTGCTGCGCTTGGCCCGCACCGCGCGCCAGCCGAGCCAGAACAGGTACAGGCCGCTGAGCACGCCGAGCACATCGAACGCGGTGCTGCCGATTTCCCGGGCGCCGACAATCGCGATCAGCGCAGTGCTGCACCAGATCACATCGCCCAGCAGATGCCCACACAGAAACCCCGCCCCGGCCCGCCGCCCGCGCGCGGCGCCGATGCCGAACACCGCCAGCACACCCGCGGCCCCGGCGTGATGCCGTAGATGAAACCGGAGGCCAGCACGGCCATTAGCAACGATGGAGTCATGGAAAACCTGCAAGTCCCGGAAAACGTGGCCGCCAGTCTATATCAGCGATTAACGGATGATCACGGCTCGTTGAAAAAACCCATGCCCGCGTAGGGCTTTTGCCGACACGCGGCCAGTCGCGAGGCCAGATCGCCGACGTGGGCTTCGAGCTTGTGACCGTCCGGGTCGAGGAAGTAGAACGACGCGCCTTCGCTGCGGTTGTCGCGCCATTCCTGCACGTTGGCGGCGCGAAGCAGTTGCACGAACAGCGGGAAATCCGCCGCGCCAATGCTGAAGGCGTAGTGGGTGTAGTCGGCGGCGGGCTCGGGATGGCGCTTCGGATCGAGGGACAGGCACAACCACAGACCCGGGAGCGACAAGTAGGCACCGGCGTCCCACGTGGCTTCGACTCGCAGCTTCAGCAAGTCACGGTAGAACGCGAGGCTGCGGTCCAGGTCAGTGACGGCGAGGGTCAGGTGGTTGAGGCCGGTGAGCATCGGGTCAGTAACCTCGGAGGTCTTCGGGGATGAGGTATTGCTTGCCGTCGTAGGTCAGGGTGATTTGGGTTTTGGTCAGGTCGGTGGTTTTGGAAACGCACTCTTTGCCTGACTGGGTCGAGGTGTACACCACACCACTTGAGGAGACGATCAGATCAGCGAACCCGTTATGGCTGGACGAGCCGATTTCCACTGTCCTGAGGATTTTCGTGTCCTTGGTTTCGCACTCCCCGCTACCCTCGCCAAATTCTTTCCGAATGACCAGACCTTCCAGCACCGGTCGCAACTTGCTGCCTTCGCGCACATACAGCGCCAAATCGGTTTTCGCGTAGGGGTTGGCTCTTGAGAGACGGTCGGCGAAATCCGAACGCAGGCCAAAGGCACGAACGTCCGACGCCAGGCGGTATCGCGCGGTATCGATCTTCAAGTCATCGAAGCGGATCGCGTCGGAGTTATAGGCTCCAGGCTTGACGTAACTCGCCAAAGGCTTGGCATTCGCGGCGTTGAGGAGCGACAACTCAAGATCGAAAACGCCGTCGTGATCACCTTCGGAGTCGGACACGAAGGTAGATTTTGCCGAGATCGCCTTGTCCGGGAAGGCCGGCCACACTTTGCAGCGTGACAGGGAGTGACCGTCGAATTTCTTGATCTCACAGGCGGCGTGGGCCTGAGTGGTTACGGCCAGGAAGCCTAGGACGATGAGAAGTCGGGTTGGGGTAAACATTGTTCTTCCTTGAAATAAGTCGCGTTGGCTCTGTATCACTCGATGGCTTTGAAACCTTTAGGCAAAACGTATGATTTTCCGTCGTAGTGAAGGGTTGTCAGTTCAGGGCTGCTGACACTGATCTTATCTTCACAAGTGTCGCCTTCGACGACATTGGTCGTCCCTGTCGTCTTGGTTTTGATGATCAGATCGGCATAACCATGGGAGCTGGTCTTGGCGATTTCTACCGTTCTGGTCGTCTCATATCGCTCGCCGGCGCAATCACCGTCCCATTCGCCGCCGTACTCATAAACCACTAATTGACTGAGCACGGGACGTAACTTATCGCCCTCTCTCACATAAAGAGAGAGGTGCGTTTCCTCAAGCGGGTTGAGGCGAGAGGCATTGGTGAATTGCACGCGAACGCCAAACGCCCGTACCTCAGGGGTGAGCTTGTAGCGCGCGGTATCGAGCGAGAGATCTCGCAATGCCACCCCACCCGAGAAGAAAGCGGAGGCTTGGTGATAAGTGGCAACCGGTTCCGTTTGGTCGCTTTTAATGAGCGATAAATTGAAATCATAAGTGCCGCTCGTGTCGGTGCCACCCGGCACGGAGCTGCGCTCAAATTTCGCATCCGCGCTGATGTTCAACCCCGGATACGCCGGCCACTGCTTGCACACGGAGAAATCCAGATCACCGATCACCGGCGCAGGCACACAATCAGCCAACACCTGCCCCGCCATCAACGCCCCACACAGCGCCACCCAACCAACGACCCCAGACTTCACTGTCACGCCCCGCTCCTTGATGTTTTTCAGCCGCGCACTATCCCCTGCTCAATCCGCCGATTCAACCAGTTCAACGCCTGATCCCCGCACCGCCGCTTGTGCCACGCCGAGACAAACGTGAACGGTGCAATTTCAAACGGTGGCGGCAGGACGATCAGCGATTCGTCATCCACCTCATTCAACGCTCGCGAAGCCACGGTCAGGATCAGATCCGTGCCGCTGATGAACCGCGGCGCAACGCTCCAGTGCGGCAGGCTGATGGCGACGCGGCGGCGTTCACGCAGGGCGGTCAGGGTGCGTTCGATTTCCGGGGTGCCGCTGCCGCGCATTTCCAGCAAGACATGGGGACGGGAGAGATAGGTTGGCAAGTCGAGAACACCTCCGGCGGGAAGGCTCTGACGATCCAGGAGGCAGACGTAGCGCTCTTCGAACAACGGCGTGCTGCGCAGTTCGCCGGGCAACTCAGGGAGCACGCCGGCAGCAAGGTCGATGTCGCCGTTAAGCAGGCCTTCGACCATGCCTTCGCGGCTGGCGTGGCTGATTTGCAGATCAATGCCCGGCGCTTCCGCGCGCAAGGTGCGAATCAGCCCGGGCAGGATGAGCGCCGCGCCGTAGTCGGACATCGCGAGGCGAAAGGTCCGACGGGCGCTGGCCGGATCAAAGGTGTTCGGCGCCAACAGCGATTGCACCTGAGCCAGGGTTTCCGCCAGCGGTGCCGCCAGCTCCAGCGCCCGCGCGGTGGGCACCAGCCCCGAACCGGCACGCACCAACAATGGATCACCGAGCAAGTCGCGCAGACGCGCCAACGCGTGGCTGACCGCCGGTTGACTCAGGTGCAGACGCTCGGCAGCGCGGGTCACGTGTTGCTCGCTGAGCAAGGCGTCGAGGATCACCAGTAGATTGAGGTCGATGCGCCGCAGATCATTCATCTGATGCATGTTCCGGATACCAAAACAGAATTTAAATCTGCGCGACGAATACTCTAGAGTCCAGCAAAACCTTGCCGGAGAACGATCATGGGAACGATGCAGTGGGTCGGTTTGCTGCTGTTGGCAGTATTTGCCGGGGCGGTGGTGCCGTTTCAGAGTGCGATCAATATCAACCTGGCGCGGGGGTTGGGGCATCCGCTGTGGGCGACGTTCACCTCGCTGGTGGTGAGCGTGCTGGTTTTGTTGCCGGTGATTGTCGCCCTGCGCCTGCCGTTGCCGTCACTGGCCCTCGCCAGCAAGCTGCCGCTGTGGATGTGGACCGGCGGCGCGTTCGGAGTGTGCTTCGTCGCATTGGCGGTGGTGTTGCTGCCGAAGCTGGGGGCTTCGGGATTTCTGGCGCTGGCCCTGGCCGGGCAAATGATCACGTCAATCGTGCTGGATCACTTCGGCCTGTTCGGGCTGGTAGAGAAACATCTGACGTTGCCGCGCCTGTTCGGAGCGCTGTTGTTGATGGCGGGAGTGGTGCTGATCCAGTTTGGTGACTCGGCCGCCAGGTCCTTGGCACCGGCGGGCTGATCGTTCGCGTGATCGGAACGACCAGCCCGGAAACTCAGTACTTGTCGAGTGTGCGCAATTTCTGCGGCAGCCCCCACAGCAGCAACGCCGCCGCGATCAGTGCCGCCACACCGATGACATACAGTGCCGGTGTGGTACTGCCAGTCAGGTCCTTGATTCGGCCGACCATCACCGGACTGACGATGCCGCCGAACTGCCCCAGTGTATTGATCACCGCAATCCCGCCCGCCGCACCGGCCCCGGCACCCGCCAGCAGTTTCGGTGGCAAGGTCCAGAAGCTCGGAATCGACGCAATGATCCCGGCGCCCAACAAGCCAAGAGCGACGATCAAAAACGTGGTGTGGCTGGCAAAAATCCCCGCGCTGAAAAAGCCGATGGCGCCGACGATCACCAGCCCCGCGACAAACTTGCGCCGCTCACCCGTAGCATCGGACAGACGACCGATCACCACCATGCTGATCGCACCACAAATGTAGGGGATCGAGGTCAGCAGGCCGATCATCACCGGGCTCTCGGTGCCGGCACTGCGGATCAGTTGCGGAGCCCAGAAATTCAAGCCGTAGGACGCAACCTGGATCAGGAAGTAGATCAGCCCCAAAGTCAGGAAACCCGGAATTTTCAGCGCCGCCAGCAACGAGCCGCCGCTCTTGTGCGGTTCATGATGGGCGATGCGGCTGGCCAGCAGTTTTTTCTCTTCCGGCGTCAGCCAGTGAGCGTCCTCGATGCGGTCCTTGAGCAAGGTCAGTACCAAAAACCCGAGGCCGACACAGGGCACGCCACCGAGCAGAAACAACCAGTGCCAGCCGCGCATCTGCAACACGCCATCAAGGTGTTCCAGCACCAGTCCGGAGAACGGCGCACCGACCAGCCCGGCAAACGCCGAGGCCAGGAACAGCATCGAAGTGATGCGGCCACGGAAGTGCTGCGGGAACCACAGCGTCAGGTAATACAGCACGCCGGGGGCGAAACCGGCCTCCATCGCGCCGATCAGAAAGCGCAGCACGTAGAACTGCCATTCGCTGTTGACGAACACCATCAGCGCCGTCGCCACGCCCCAGGACATCATGATCCGGGCGATCCAGCGCCGCGCGCCAACCTTGTACAGCATCATGTTGCTCGGTACTTCGAACAGCACGTAACCGACCACGAACAGACCGGCACCGAGACCGTAAGCGGTGTCGCTCAGGCTCAGGTCGGCCTGCAACTGGAACTTGGCGAAGCTGATGTTGATGCGGTCGAAGAAGGCGAACAGGTAGCAGACCATGATCAACGGCATCAGGCGCCAGGCGACCTTGCTGACCAGGGCTTTTTCGGCATCGTGATCGACGGACGAGCTTGCGCCCGCCTCCATTACATTGAGGCTCATAGTTTTTTCTCCAGGCGGACTGCCGGTGGGCGTCCGATTGTTTTTGTTGTCTGGTTGGGGGTAAGTCAGTGAGCGTGTGACATCAGGTGGGGATCGGGTGCAGATCGCAATTGCGTCCGGCCTTGGCCAGTTGCCCCGGCACTTCGTGGCCCAGCAGCGCGGGCAAGCCACGGGACAGTTTCAGCAGCAAAGGCAGATCGATGCCGGTGTGAATGCCGACTTCATCGCAGAGGTTGACCAGGTCTTCGGTGCAGATGTTGCCCGACGCGCCGGGCGCAAACGGGCAACCGCCGAGCCCGCCCAATGCCGCGTCGAAACGCCGGGCGCCCGCTTCGTAAGCCGCCAGCACGTTGCACAATCCCAGGCCTCGGGTGTTGTGAAAGTGCAGAGTCAGATCCGCCGCCGAAACCCGCTGCAACACCCGCCGCACCAGTCGGTCGACCTGTCGCGGGTTGGCCATGCCGGTGGTGTCGGCCAGGGTGATGCCCTGAATGCCGAGTGCCTGATAGGCTTCGACGATTTGCAGCACGCGATCCTCGTCAATCCTGCCCTCAAACGGACAACCGAAAGTCGTCGCGATACTGCCGTTGAGCCGCACGCCCGAGCCGCTGGCGAAGCTCACGATCTCGCCAAACGCCGCCAGCGAGGCTTCGCACCGCATGCGCATGTTCGCCAGGTTGTGAGTCTGGCTGGCGGACATCACCAGGTTCAGTTCATCGGCGCCAGCCTCCAGTGCCCGTTGCGCGCCCTTGAGGTTGGGAATCAGCGCGACGTAAATCACCCCCGGCTGACGCTGGATGCCCTTGAACACCTGCTCGCCATCGCGCAGGGCCGGGATCGCTTTCGGCGAGACGAACGAGCCGGCCTCGATGCGGCTGAATCCTGCCCGGGACAGTTGATCGATCAGGGCGATCTTGTCTTCGGTTTCGACCCAGGTCGGCTCGATCTGCAGGCCGTCCCGGGGCGAGACTTCCTGGACGATCAGGGTCTGCGAGTAATCGCTGATCATTGCACCACCCCCTGGCTTTTCAGGCGTTCGATGTCAGAAGCGGTCAGGCCGAGACCGGCGAGGATGCCATCGGTGTGCTGACCGAGGCCGGGGCCCGACCAGTTCACACCACCGGGGGTTTCCGAGAGTTTGGGCACGATGCCCGGCATCTTCACGGTCGCCCCGCCGGGCAACGCGGCGTCAAGCAACATGTCCCGGGCCTGATAGTGCGGATCGGCAACGATGTCGGCCACCGAGTAGATGCGGCCGGCCGGCACTTCGGCGGCTTCCAGCGCCGCCAGTACGTCATTGATCGGCAGGCTGCTCGTCCAGTGGGTGATGGCGGCGTCGAGCAGTCCACTTTTCGCGGCACGACCGTCGTTGTGGGCGAATTCTTCGGCTTCGGCCAGATCATCCCGACCGATGACCTGCATCAGGCGCTTGTAGATCGGGTCGCTGTTGCCGGCGATCACCACGTAGGAGCCGTCAGCCGTGAGGTACGTATTGGAAGGTGCGATGCCCGGCAACGCGCCGCCGCTGCGTTCGCGGACATGGCCGAGCATGTCGTATTCCGGCACCAGGCTTTCCATGACGTTGAACACGCTTTCGGCCAGCGACACATCGACAACCTGCCCGCCGCCCTGCCCGGTCTTGACCCGCAGCAGCGACATCAGCGCGCCGATCACCGCGTGCAGCGAAGCCAGTGAGTCGCCGAGGCTGACTCCGACCCGCGCCGGGGGCGAACCGGGTGTGCCGGTGGTGTAGCGAATGCCCCCCATGGCCTCGCCGATCGCACCGAAGCCGGGGCGGTCACGGTAAGGGCCGGTCTGGCCGTAGCCGGAAATGCGCACCAGGGTCAGGTTGGGGTTCAGGGCGTGCAGCACGTCCCAGCCCAGGCCGAGTTTTTCCAGGGCGCCGGGGCGCAGGTTTTCGATGATCACGTCGGCATCGCGCGCCAGTTGCTTGACCAGCTCGATGCCTTCGGCGGATTTCAGATTGAGCGCCAGGGATTTCTTGTTGCGCGATTGCAGGTACCACCACAGCGACGTTCCTTCGTGCAGCTTGCGCCATTTGCGCAGCGGGTCGCCCTGACCCATGGCTTCGATCTTGATCACTTCGGCGCCGAATTCGGCAAGCATCCGCGCGGCAAACGGCGCAGCGATCAGGGTGCCGATTTCGATCACTTTGATCGCACTCAAAGGGGCAGTCATCGCGGGGTACCTCTTGTTCTTGGAATTGCGGCCAAGGCTAGAGGAACGTCATGGCTGCGATCCAGCCGTCACTCGGCAACGGCCGTTCGCCAAACGCGAACGCTCAGCTGGCTGCGCGCAAATGCTCGAACAGGATCCGGCTCACCGGCGACAGCCCGGACTCGTCACGCACCACCACGAGCAAGTCACGATCCGACCAGCCATCGGTCAGCGGCACCGCCTGCAGCCCCAGCGCCCGACCGAACAACTCATAAGCCCGCTGCGGCAGGATGCCGATGCCCATGTTGGCCTGCACCATCCGGCACACGGCATCGAAGCCCGGCACATGAATGCGGATGCGCAACACCTTGCCGGCCTGCCGCGCGGCAGCGTGGGTGCGCATATTGATCGAACTGGCGGCGTGCAGACCGACGTAATCGCTGTCGAGGGTTTCACTGAACGCCACGGATTCGCGCACCGCCAACGGATGCTCGGGCAGCATCACCACCACCAGTTTGTCCCGGCGATAGCGCACGCTGTGCAGGCCTTTGATGTCGCTGTCACTGGAACAGATGCCCAGATCCGCCACGCCATCGAGCACGCCCTGAACCACGCCGGCGCTGGGCCGCTCTTCCAGATCGGTCTTGACCTGCGGCTGTTGCGCGGTGAAATCGCGCAGGTCTTCGGGGAGAAACTGAATGATCGCCGACAGGTTCGCCAGCATCCGCACATAGCCGCGCACACCGTGGCTGTGCTCGCCCAGTTCGAGGCCCATTTTCTCGACGTTGAACAACATCTGCCGAGCGTGGTGCAACAGGGTTTCGCCGGCCGGGGTCAGGGTCATGCCCTTGGCCTGGCGCACGAACAGGCTGATGCCCAGCGCTTCCTCCAGTTCCATCAAACGCTTGCTCGCCGCCGACACGGCAATCGCCTCGCGGGAGGCGGCACGGGTCAACGTGCCTTCCTCGTGGACGGCGACGAACAATTGCAGGGTGATCAGGTCGAGGCGGCGGATCAGGCTTTTTTGCAGCATGGCAAGCTCGATAACGTGGGTTCGTTGATCCGGCAGGATAGCCGGGTTGCGCCCCGTGCAGACACTCAATTGCCTTGCATTCAACACTGGCAACGCTTACAGGAAAAATTGAAAAGGCACACAGCACTACCGGACACAGCCGATTATGGCCTGACGTATCATTCGCTTGGTTTTTTACTGACCGAAAGCGAACATCTCTGCCCCCACGGACGACTCATGAACCCCGGACTTATCCTGCTCATCACCTGCTCCACCGTGTTCCTCGCCCAGTTGGGCATGAGCATTTACCTGCCGGCGTTGCCGCAGATCGCCGGGCACTTGCACGTCGATGCAACACAGGTGGCCTGGGGGTTGTCGCTGTACCTGATCGGCATGGCGCTGCCGATGCTGCTCTGGGGCAGTCTGGCGCAGCGCATCGGCCGCAAACCGGTGCTGCTCGCGGCGCTGGGAATTTATGGCCTGGCGAATCTGGCACTGCCGCAGGGTGCGACGCTGGAATCGTTCCTGTTGCTGCGACTGCTTCAGGGGATCGGCGCCAGCGGCATTTCGGTGATGGCGCGGGTGCTGATTCGTGACAGCTTTCGGGGGGATCTGCTGGCGAAGGCGTTGTCGTGGATTTCGATTTCGTTCGTTGTCGCGCTCGGGATCGGGCAATACGCCGGTTCGCTCATTCAGGTGACGCTGGGCTGGCAGGCGATCTTTTATCTGCTGGGCGCGGTCAGCCTGTTGATGGCCGCGATAGTCTCGCGCCTTAGTTTCCCGAAACTCATCGAAGCGCCCACAACCGCTTCGCCCTGGGAGGTCTATCGAACGATCCTGATCCATCGGGCGTTTCTGCTGCCGGCGCTTGCGGGCGGTCTGGGTTATGGCGTGATCATCGCGTTCAACAGCGCTGCGCCGTTGATTCTGCAAGGCCCGTTCAACTGGTCGACGACCGAATACGGGCTGTTGGGCTGGCCGATCAGTGCGGCTTATTTTCTGGCGGCGCTGGCGGTCAATCGCTTTGTGCTGCGTACCGGTCAACACCGGCTGATGACACTGGGGGTCGGGTTGGTGATGGCAGGCACTGGCGTGATGCTGGCTGGCAGCCTGTTGGCCAGCTCGATGGCCTGGCTGCTTTGGTTTCCTTACTGCGTCGCCGTGTTCGGTCAGTCGCTGAACTATCCCATCAGCCTGTCACGGGCCAACGATGGAGCGCCGATTGCCGGCGCTTACGCGATGGCCCTGAGCGGTTTCATCCACCAATTGATGGCTGCACTGATCGGCGCGATGGCCAGCCTGCTCGCTGGTCCGCAGGCGTGGCCGCTATCGATGCTGTGCTGCGTTCTGGCATTTGGCGCGTTGCTCTGCACGAGGTTAACGCCCGATCATCAGCCCGCTTAAAACGCGCTGCGGAAAATCTCCTCGATCTGCCGCTGATCCGCCACTCGCGGATTGGTGAAGCCGCAAGCGTCTTTCAAGGCGTTGGCGGCGAGCACCGGGATGTCGGTGCACTTGGCGCCGAGATCACGCAGGCCACCGGGAATCTCCACGTCCCTGGCCAGGCAACGAATCGCATCGATCGCGGCTTTGGCGCCCTCTTCCGGACTGAAGCCACGAATGTCGGCGCCCATGGCGTGGGCCACATCGGTCAGACGACCGGCACAGACCTGTGCGTTGAACGTCTGCACATGGGGCAGCAGCACCGCGTTGCAAACACCATGGGGCAAGTCATAGAAACCGCCCAACTGGTGCGCCATCGCATGCACGTAGCCAAGGGAGGCATTGTTGAACGCCATGCCGGCGAGGAACTGCGCGTAGGCCATATTTTCCCGCGCCGCCAGGTCGCTGCCGTCGCGCACGGCCAGGCGCAGGTTGTTGCTGATCAGGGTCATGGCTTTCAGTGCGCAGGCGTCGGTGATCGGGTTGGCGGCGGTAGAGACGTAGGCTTCGATCGCGTGAGTCAGCGCATCCATGCCGGTGGCGGCGGTCAGGCTTTTCGGCATGGCAACCATCAGCGCCGGGTCGTTGACCGACAGCAGCGGCGTGACGTTGCGGTCGACGATGGCCATTTTCACGTGGCGGGTTTCGTCGGTGATGATGCAGAACCGGGTCATCTCGCTGGCGGTGCCGGCGGTGGTGTTGATAGCGATCAGCGGCAGTTGTGGCTTGGTCGATTGATCGACGCCTTCGTAGTCACGGATCTGCCCGCCGTTGGTCGCGCACAGGGCGATGCCCTTGGCGCAGTCGTGGGGCGAACCGCCGCCGAGGGACACCACGAAATCGCAGCGACTCTCCTTGAGCAGCGCCAGTCCTGACTCAACGTTGGCGATGCTCGGATTGGGTTTGGCGCCGTCGAAGACCACCGAATCGATGTCCTGCATCGCCAGTTTCTCGGCGATCATCGTCGCCACGCCGGCCTTGGCCAGCCCGGCATCGGTGACAATCAGCGCCTTGCGAAAACCGTAGTTGCGGATCGCGTTCATGGCGTCGTCAAGGCAGCCGCTGCCCATGATGTTTACCGCGGGAATGAAAAAGGTGCTGCTCATGGCGCGTCTCCTGGCTGGGGCCAAATCGATGCTTGCAATTCGGCGGGTGCGCAAAGGATCGACCGATCGGTCACGGCGGATGTTGATCTGGCTCAATGCCCGCTCGTGATAAAGTCGCCGTCCATCTGCCCCTCTGTTTTGAGACGTGCCCTGCAATGACCGATTTTCTGGATGTCGACGCCACACTCGAAGACTGGAACGCGTTGCGCGCCACCACCGACTTCAGTGGCCTGCTGCTGGGCAACGGCGCCAGCCGCGCGGTGTGGGACGATTTCGGCTACGACTCGCTGTTCGAAAACGCCCGCACGGTGGAAGAAAAACCGTTGAGCCCGTCGGAACTGAGCGTGTTCGACGCCCTGCACACGCGCAGCTTCGAGCAGGTGCTCGGCGCGCTGAAAACCACCAGTCGGGTCAACAAGGCGCTGGCCGTCAGCTCGGCCGCGCCGCGTAACCGCTACTACGCGATCAAGGAAGCGCTGATCAACACCGTGCACGCGGTACACATCCCGTGGCGGCTGATCGAAGCGTCGACCCTGGCAACCCTGAACAGCGAGCTGGCAAGTTATCGCACGGTGTTCACCACCAATTACGATTTGCTCAATTACTGGGCCCTGCAACATCAGGGCGAGGTCATCGACGACCTGTTCAACGGCCCCGACGCCAGTTTCGATCTGTGCGAAAGCCACACTGAAAAACCGCGTCTGCTGTACCTGCACGGCGGTCTGCATCTGGTGCGCAACCAAGACGGCACGGCACGCAAGCTGACCGCCACCGAGGGCACGCTGCTCGGTAGTTTCGCGATCAACAACACGATCAAGACGCTGGATGATGTGCCGCTGTTCGTCAACGAAGGGCCGAGCGCCGACAAGCTCAAGACCATCCGCAGTTCCGATTATCTGTCGTTCTGCTACGACCAGTTACTCGAACACGGCGACAACCTGTGCATCTTCGGCCACGCCCTCGGCGAACAGGACAGCCACCTCGTGCGCGCCCTGCGTCTGGCGACACCGAAGACCGTGGCGATCTCGATCTACCCGCGCAGCGCGGCGTTCATCCAGCACCAGAAGCGGCATTACGCGAAGCTGTTCGAGGGCACGGGCGTCGCGTTGCGGTTCTTTGATTCCAAAAGCCATGCGCTGGGCAATCCCAAGCTGTCGGTGCCGGTTGAGGTCTGATCACTCCTCGCTGCTGTGCACCACCACCAGCAACTGCGCCTGCACTTCGCCCACTGAGCGGATGCGATGGGGTTTCTGCGCATTGAAGTGCAGCGCATCGCCCCGTTCCAGCAGCACCCGCTCGTTCACGAAGTCCACTTCGACCCGGCCTTCGTGGACAAACAGAAACTCCTCGCCCAAGTGTTCCTTGAAGGTTTTGTCGGTGAATTCGCTCGGCGGGTAAATGATGAACGGCAGCAGGCTGCGCTCACTGACCTGATGGGCCAGCACCGCGTAGCCGGGGCTGTGGTCGTTGGCCGCCAGCGACTGGCGTTCGTGGCTGCGCACCAGGCTGTAGCCGTCGAGGCTGACGTTGTCTTCGGAGAACAGCTCCTCGACTTTCACGTTCAGCGCCTTGGCCAGTTTCAGCGCGGCGGCTATCGACGGCGTGTTCAACCCGCGCTCGACCTTCGACAGATAACTCTTGGTCATGCCGGATTTCTCGGCCAGTGCCTCAAGGGTTACGCCAAGTTTTTTTCTCAATAATTTCAAACGGATAGACATGCGAAGCGATTAATCCAGCAAAGGAAAGACGATTTGTCCTTGCCAATGACACAAAGTGTCATATAGCCTCTTAAGTGTCATCCATGGCAACCACCACAGGACACGGATATGGCGAAGACATTAGCACTACCCAAAGACGAACTGGTCAAGCAAGCGCTGACCCAGATGCAAAAAAGCCTGGCGGATAATACGTGGACAGACCGGCAAAAGCTGGCCCTGACCTGCCGGATCCTCTTCGAGAACGGCCACGATTCGGGCCTCGCCGGGCAGATCACCGCCCGTGGCCCGCAACCGGGCACTTACTACACTCAGCAACTGGGGCTGGGTTTCGATGAAATCACCGCGAGTAATCTGCTGCTGGTCAACGAAGACCTCGAAGTGCTCGAAGGCCACGGCATGGCCAACCCGGCCAACCGTTTCCACAGCTGGGTGTACCGCGCCCGGCCGGACGTGAACTGCATCATTCACACTCACCCAACGCACATTGCCGCGCTGTCGATGCTGGAAGTGCCGCTGCAGATTTCCCACATGGACCTGTGCCCGCTGTACGACGATTGTGCGTTCCTCGAAGGCTGGCCGGGTGTGCCGGTGGGTAACGAAGAAGGCGAACTGATTGCCGGGGCGTTGGGCGACAAGCGGGCGATCCTGCTTTCCCACCACGGACAGCTGTCCACTGGGACGACCATCGAGGAAGCCTGTGTCATCGCGCAATTGATCGAGCGCGCCGCCAAGCTGCAATTGCTGGCGATGGCCGCCGGGACGATCAAGCCGATCATTCCCGAGCTGGGTCGCGAGGCGCATGACTGGGTGTCGAAACCGAAACGCCACGCCGCGGCCTTCAACTACTACGCCCGGCAGAACCTGCGTCAGCACGCCGATTGCCTGAACTGAACACTTCATCCTTGCGGAGCACTCTCATGTCCAACATTCACGGCATCATCGGCTACACCATCACCCCGTTCGGCGCCAACGGCGAAGGCGTTGACCTGCCGGCCCTCGGCCGCTCCATCGACCGTCTGATCGCCGGCGGCGTCCACGCCATTGCGCCACTGGGCAGCACCGGCGAAGGCGCCTACCTGAGCGATGCGGAGTGGGATCAGGTCGCCGAATTCAGTATCAGGCACGTGGCCAAGCGCGTACCGACCGTGGTCAGCGTGTCCGACCTGACCACCGCCAAAGCGGTACGCCGCGCACGCTTTGCCGAAGCCCATGGCGCCGACGTGGTGATGGTGTTGCCGGCCTCTTACTGGAAGCTGACCGAAGCGGAAATCCTCGCCCACTACCGCGCCATCGGTGACAGCATCGGCGTGCCGATCATGCTCTACAACAACCCGGCCACCAGCGGCACCGACATGTCGGTGGAGCTGATCCTGCGCATCGTCAACGGCGTGGAAAACGTGACCATGGTCAAGGAGAGCACCGGCGACATCCAGCGCATGCACAAGCTGCAACTGCTCGGCGAAGGCCGGGTGCCGTTCTACAACGGCTGCAACCCGCTGGCGCTGGAAGCCTTCGCTGCCGGGGCCAAAGGCTGGTGCACGGCGGCACCGAACCTGATCCCGCAGCTCAATCTGGATTTGTACGAAGCCACACTGGCGGGGGATCTCGGCAAGGCGCGAGAGCTGTTCTACCGCCAGTTGCCACTGCTGGACTTCATCCTCAAGGGTGGCTTGCCGGCGACGATCAAGGCCGGTCTGCGACTGACCGGTCTGGAAGTCGGCGATCCGCGTTTGCCGGTGTTCCCGCTGGCTGAGGCCGGGCGTACGCAATTGCAGGCCTTGCTGAACACCTTGCGCTGAACGAAAAAAATCCCGCCCGGTTCACCCCGGGTGGGATTGTTTGTGGCCGTCGATCAGAGGCTGGCGGCGCGTTTCATGGCTTCGCGGTGGAACGGCTGATCCTTGAGAATCTGCGCGATGAACGTGTCGCTGATCAAGCGCATGTGTTCGAACTGACCGCCCGAGGCGTTGAATGCGCCGCGCCAGGATTCGGTGTGGTTCTTCACGGTGTAGACGCCCAGTATCTGCTTGCCATGGCTGAGGCTGAACACCACCGTGCTGTCGAAACTCACCGGCACCGGCACCAGAAACAGAGTGAAGGCGCTCAGAAGCATCTGCGGCTGAATCCCGCCGACATCACTGTTGGCAATGACTAAAACGTTGTAGCCGTCTTCGCTGCGACCGGCCTTCACTTCTTCAAAGGTGCCACGCCGACGCAATTCGTCACGCAGCATCCAGCTTGGCATGCCGATCACACTGACGTTGATGGCCGGCAATTGCTGGCTGCTGTAATCGACGTCCGGCGCCTTCAGCGAATGGGTGGCCTGGCAACCGCCGAGCAGCAGAAGCAAGCCCAGAAGCAGACGTTTGATGAGCATCAGAATTTCCCCGAGAGCATGGCTTTGTAGACGGAGGCGCTGGTGCCGTTCTCTTCACGAATAAACGGTGTGGCGGTGTACAGGTTCGGCATGTCCAGTCGTTGCAGGCCGGGCACTTGCGGATACCCGGCGCGGACCAGCGCGGCGTCGCGTTCGAGGTGATCGCTGTGCAGGAACAGGCAGGTGCTGTCGCTGGGGGACACGCAGCCGGCGCGGAAGTCACCGATGTAATAAGCCTTGCCCGCTTCGAGCTGCATGCCGATGGTGAAGTCTTCACGGCTCCAGGACACCGATCTGCCGCGATCGAATCGCACGTTGTAGATCTCGTAGCGTCCAGGTTTGAGCGGCATCACGAACAGGGTGCCGATACCACGGCCGGTCTCGCGCACGTCCCGTGCCGTGCGGGCATAGAACTCGTTGTGCAGGCGCGCGCTGGCGAATTCGTCACTGCCACGCTTGCGGATCAGCAGCATCTGTTCCTGGGCCGCATAGGCCGCTTTCGGCCAGATGCCGACCACACCCACCAGGTACGCTGTGCCGGAATCGGCACTCGGTGCGAGTTCATCATCGATTCGGGTCGGGGAAAGGCTATAGCAGCCGCTCAAGCCAAGCAGCAGGGTCAGGACAACGAAAAAGCGGATCATCAGTGGGAAAACTCTGGCGGCAGTGGTTCAAAATTTCCGCGAAAGAGTCATCTCAACGCCCCCTTCCTTGGATTGGCGGCGGAGGATAAGCGAAATGATGGCACATAGCCAGAATTCAGTCGCCAAGGATTTGGCGACTGAAGGTCATGGGTGGTTCAAAGCACCGGCAGGGTTTTGTCCTTGATCACCTTGGACGGCCCGTTGGCCTTGACGCTGGCGATGCCTTTGGCGCAGGCCGCGTCCGAGGAATAGGATTCGCTGCTGCCGATGATCTGGTGATTGGCCGCCTTGAGGTTGAAATAGGGATGGCCGTCCTTCGTCGATTTTTTCTCGTAGCGTTCGTCCAGCGGGCTGTTGGTCTGCACCGAGGCAATGCCGCTTTCGGCGGCCGTGCGGCTGGTGTACAGCTCGCTGGTCAGAATGGTTTCGGCATTCGCCGCTTTCAGCACGAACTTGTACTGGCCGTTGCTGCTTTTGCTCAACTCATACCATCCGGACATGGTGTTTCTCCTTATCGATGTGTCACAGGGTGATTTTGGTTCCAAGCAAACCGAGGAAACCGGCCAGCCATTTCGGGTGCGCCGGCCAGGCGGGCGCGGTGGCCAGGTTGCCCTGGACATGGCCGTCCGTGACCGGGATGTCGATGTAGGTGCCGCCGGCCAGCCGCACTTCCGGGGCACAGGCCGGATAGGCACTGCACTCGCGACCTTCAAGAATCCCCGCCGCCGCCAGCAGTTGCGCGCCGTGACAGACGGCGGCAATCGGCTTGCCGGCCTTGTCGAAGGCGCGCACCAGTACCAGGACTTTTTCATTCAGCCGCAGGTATTCCGGCGCACGCCCGCCGGGCACCAGCAGTGCGTCGTAATCCTTGGCATCGACCTTGGCGAAATCGAAGTTCAGGGCGAACTGGTGACCGGGTTTCTCGCTGTAGGTTTGATCGCCTTCAAAGTCATGGATCGCGGTGCGCACGGTCTTGCCGGCGGCCTTGTCCGGGCACACGGCATGCACGGTGTGCCCGACCATTTGGAGGGCCTGGAACGGCACCATCACTTCGTAGTCTTCGACGTAATCGCCGACCAGCATCAGTATCTTTTTCGCGGCCATGGGCAGGACTCCTCTGGTGAATGCGCAGGAATATTCACAGTAGTCCAAGGATCGTGATGGCGTCGCAAACTGTATGGATAACTCTGCGCTCAGCTGTAACAGCCCGATTGCCGTGGTTTGTGGCTAGATGAAGGCACCTCCCTGCCACCTTTGAATCGGTTTGCCCTCATGTCTTCGCGCGAAAACACCGGCATGGCCCTCGGCCTGCTCGGCGTGGTGATTTTCAGCCTTACCCTGCCCTTCACCCGCATCGTGGTGCAGGAACTGCACCCGCTGCTCAACGGCCTCGGCCGCGCCTTGTTCGCGGCGATTCCGGCAGCGGCGCTGTTATTGTGGCGACGGGAAAAGTGGCCGACCTGGAAGCAGGTCAAAGGCCTGAGCCTGGTGATTGCCGGGGTGATTCTCGGTTTCCCGGTGCTGTCGGCGTGGGCTATGCAGACCCTGCCGGCGTCCCACGGTGCGCTGGTCAACGGTTTGCAGCCGCTGTGCGTGGCGCTGTATGCCGCGTGGCTGTCCCATGAACGTCCGTCGAAAGCCTTCTGGGCCTGTGCGGCGCTGGGCAGTGCGCTGGTGCTGGGTTATGCGTTGTACACCGGCGCCGGCAGCATTCAGGCCGGGGATTTATTGATGTTGGGTGCGATTGCAGTGGGCGGTCTGGGTTATGCCGAGGGCGGGCGGCTGGCCCGGGAGATGGGCGGCTGGCAGGTAATCTGCTGGGCGCTGGTGCTGTCGACGCCGCTGCTGATCGGTCCGGTGTTGTACCTGGCGTTGCAGCATCAGGGCGCGGTGTCGGCGAAAACCTGGTGGGCCTTCGGTTACGTCGCGCTGTTTTCGCAGTTCCTGGGTTTCTTCGCCTGGTACGCCGGGCTGGCCATGGGGGGCATTGCCCGGGTCAGTCAGATCCAGCTGTTGCAGATCTTCTTCACCATCGCGTTTTCCGCGCTGTTCTTTGGGGAACATGTGGAGCCGATCACCTGGCTGTTCGCCTGCGGGGTGATCGCGACGGTGATGCTCGGGCGCAAGACCGCGGTGCGCCCGGCTCAACCGGGCACGTTACCCGCCGGGGTTCAGCTCAAGCCTTGAGCTTCAGCAGGCCGTCAGCGAGCAGCAGGGTTTCGAGGCAGTGCTCGCTGATCTGGTAGAACGCCTTCAACTCCTGAATCTTCACCAGCAACTGAGTCGGGTCCACCGGCTCGGCGCGCTTTACGGCGAGGATCATCTTGTTCTTGTTGGTGTGGTCCAGCGAGATGAACTCGAACACCTTGGTCTCGTAACCGCAGGCTTCGAGGAACAGCGCACGCAAGCTGTCGGTGACCATTTCCGCCTGCTGACCCAGGTGCAGGCCGTATTGCAGCATCGGCTTGAGCAGCGCCGGGCTCTGGATCTGCAAGCGGATCTGTTTGTGGCAGCACGGCGAGCACATGATGATTGAGGCGCCGGAGCGGATGCCGGTGTGGATCGCGTAGTCGGTGGCGATGTCGCAGGCATGCAGGGCGATCATCACGTCCAGCTCGCTCGGCGCCACGCTGCGCACATCACCGCATTTGAACACCAGCCCCGGGTGTTCCAGCTTCGCGGCGGCGGTGTTGCACAGGTTGACCATTTCTTCGCGCAGTTCGACGCCGGTGACTTCGCCCTCGGCCTTCAACGTGTTGCGCAAATAGTCATGGATGGCGAACGTCAGATAACCCTTGCCTGAGCCGAAATCCGCCACCCGCACCGGTTTGTCGAGGGCCAGCGGCGACGAGGTCAGCGCGTGGCTGAAGACCTCGATGAACTTGTTGATCTGCTTCCACTTGCGCGACATCGCCGGGATCAGCTCGTGTTGCGCGTTGGTCACGCCCAGGTCCTTGAGGAACGGTCGGTTCAGATCGAGGAAGCGGTTTTTCTCGCGGTTATGCTCGGCGGACGGCACTTCGCGCAATTGCTGGGGTTTGCTCATAAACAGCGAGCTCTTGCCCTTTTTGCTGTATTCGAGCTGGGCTTCGTCAGTCAGGGCCAGCAAATGCGCATTTTTGAACGCCGCCGGCAGCAGCCCGGCAATCGTCGCCAGCGCTTCGTCCAACGGCAGGTTCTTGGTGATGTCGCGGGTCTTGTAGCGATAAACGAACGACAGGCACGGCTGCGCCTTGACCGTCACCGGTTTGATGATGATCCGCTGCAGGTCCGCTTCTTCGCCGACGTACTTGGCCAGCACCAGTTTGATGAAGCCGTTCTGTTCGAGGCTGGTTTGCAGCAGCTCGATGAACCGGGCGTGGTGATCGGGCGCCGGTTTGGCAGATGCGGAAGGAGCGGTAACGGACATGGGAAAAAGCGGCCTCGGACGGGCAAATCGGGAATGGCCGCTAGTTTAGGGGGGATGGCGTTCGAGGGCACGGCTAATTTCCCGAACGGCTTATCCCAACACCACCAACCGATTCGGCAACTCATTCCTCACCTGCGTCACCGGCACATGCACCTTGAGCAACTCGCCGCACGCTTCAATGCAGGTGACAAAGCCCTGCAACGTCTGCCCCTGTCGCACCTGCTCGGTAAACACCGCGACAATCGAATCCCAGCTCTTGTTATCCAGCTTTCTGGAAATCCCTTCGTCCACCAGAATCTCCACATATCGCTCCGCCTCGCAGACAAAAATCAGCATGCCAGTGCTGCCCACCGTGTGATGCAGGTTCTGTTCGAGAAACTGCCGGCGGGCCAGGTTCGAGGCGCGCCAGTGGCGGACGTGGCGCGGGATCAGATGAGTGGTGACCTTTGGCAGACGAAATACCAGGCACAGCACGACAAAACTGACCCACTGCACCAGCAACAGGCTGTGCATCGTCAGCCAGCCCGTCAGGTAATGCACGATCCCCGGCACCACCAGCGCCAGCAGGCTGGCCCACAGCAGCGGGATGTACGCGTAGTCGTCGGCGCGGGCCGCGAGCACCGTCACCAGTTCGGCGTCGGTCTCGCGCTCGACCCGGGCGATGGCCTCGGCGACCTTGCGTTGTTCGTGTTCAGTCAGTAATGCCATGTCGTGAAGTGCCTGCTCATTATTGTTATCACCAGCCGCCGGAGGACCCGCCCCCGCCGAAACTGCCACCGCCGCCGCTGAAGCCCCCGCCTCCACCGCCGCCGCCAAAACCTCCGCCACCAAAGCCGCCCCCTCCTCCGGAGCCGCCCCGGCCGGCGGGAAGGATACCGAGCATCTGGCAGACAAAAACAGTCAGGATGAACAACATCACCAGAAATACGAACAATGCCGGGTGGCGCGAGACGAAATCATTCGCGGGGTCGCCAGCCGACTCATACACCGTGGACGGTTCGTCCAGCGGATTGCCGCCCAGCACCACCAGCATCGCCGCCACACCGTCGCTGATGCCCTTGCTGAAGTTGCCGGCCTTGAACGATGGCGTGATCACCTGATGGATGATCACCGAACTCTGGGCATCGGTCAGGCGATCTTCCAGCCCGTAGCCGACTTCGATGCGCAATTTGCGCTCGTCACGGGCGACGATCAACAGCGCGCCGTTGTTTTTGTCCTTCTGGCCGATGCCCCAGTGCCGGCCGAGTTCGACGCCATAGTCCTCGATGGTGGCGCCTTGCAGGTTCGGCAGCGTCACGACCACCAACTGCTCGCCGGTCGCCTGTTCGTGGGCCTGCAACTGCTGGCTCAGTTGCGCGCGCACCGACGGCTCGATCATCTGCGCGTCGTCCACCACCCGCCCGGTCAGCGCCGGAAAGGTCATTTCGGCCCGGGCGCTGACGGTGAACAGCCACAGCATCAGCACCAGGCCCATCTTCAACACACGCATGGACATCCCCGGCTCAGAACTTCACTTCCGGGGCCTTGTCCGCACCGGGGCTGGTGGCTTCGAAGGTCTCACGGATCGGCAGATCGCTGTACATCACGCTGTGCCACAGGCGACCGGGAAAGGTGCGGATCTCGGTGTTGTATTTCTGCACCGCCAGAATGAAATCACGACGGGCCACGGCGATGCGGTTTTCCGTGCCCTCGAGTTGCGATTGCAGGGCGAGAAAGTTCTGGTTGGCTTTCAGGTCCGGATAGCGTTCGGACACCACCATCAAGCGGCTCAAGGCTCCGGTTAGCTGATCCTGCGCCTGCTGGAACTGCTTGAGTTTTTCCGGGTTGTCGAGAGTGCTGGCATCGACCTGGATCGACGTCGCCTTGGCCCGGGCCTCGATCACCGCAGTCAGGGTTGCTTCCTCGTGTTTGGCATAGCCCTTCACGGTTTCCACCAGATTGGGGATCAGGTCGGCGCGCCGCTGGTACTGGTTCTGCACCTGGCCCCAGGCAGCCTTGGCCTGTTCGTCGAGGGTCGGAATATTGTTGATGCCGCAAGCGGTCAACAACGTGGCCAGCACCAGCAGGGTGGCGACCTGCAAACGCGAGCGGTAGACAGGACTGACATTCATCGGACGGGTGCTCCCTTGCACATTTCATGAATAATGAATCGCGAAACATTCTTGGCCGGCGGTTGCGGCATAATCGCCCCGCCACTGGATTGCGGCGGGCCGATGGGCTAAAAAGAGGCCCTGCGCGATCATGTCGCCGAGACGTTCGACGTACATTCGGCTGTCGTTTTCTGAATCAGCACCCGAACAACAATAGTCGCTCCCTACATTTTGGCTGGCCGGTGTTGTAACGCCGTTTAGGCCCTTGAGAAAACTATTCATGAAGAAGCTGTGTTTGCTGGGCCTGTTCGTCAGCCTGGCCAGTCATCAAGTACTGGCCGCCACGACCCCGGTCCCCCTGGAAAACAAGGACGCGTTCATCAGTCATCTGATGAAGCAAATGACCCTCGACGAGAAGATCGGCCAGTTGCGCCTGATCAGCATCGGCCCGGAAATGCCCCGCGAGCTGATCCGCAAGGAGATCGCCGCCGGCAACATCGGTGGCACCTTCAACTCGATCACCCGCCCGGAAAACCGTCCGATGCAGGACGCGGCCATGCGCAGCCGGCTGAAGATTCCGATGTTTTTCGCGTACGACGTGATCCACGGTCACCGTACGATTTTCCCGATTCCGCTGGCCCTGGCATCGAGCTGGGACATGGACGCCATTGGCCGGTCCGGGCGCGTTGCAGCCAAGGAAGCCGCCGCCGACAGCCTCGACATCACCTTCGCGCCGATGGTCGATATCTCCCGCGACCCGCGCTGGGGCCGCAGCTCCGAAGGTTTCGGTGAAGACACCTACCTGACCTCACGCATCGCCAAAGTCATGGTCAAGGCCTATCAGGGCGAGACCCCGAGCGCGGCCGACAGCATCATGGCCAGCGTCAAGCACTTCGCCCTGTACGGCGCGGTCGAGGGCGGTCGCGACTACAACACCGTCGACATGAGCCCGGTGAAGATGTACCAGGACTACCTGCCACCGTACCGCGCCGCGATTGATGCCGGCGCCGGTGGCGTGATGGTGGCGCTGAACTCGATCAACGGTATCCCGGCCACCGCCAACACCTGGCTGATGAACGACCTGCTGCGCAAGGAGTGGGGCTTCAAGGGGCTGGCGGTCAGCGATCACGGCGCGATTTTCGAACTGATCAAGCACGGCGTGGCCCGCGACGGTCGTGAAGCGGCGAAGCTGGCGATCAAGGCCGGCATCGACATGAGCATGAACGACACCCTGTACGGCAAAGAGCTGCCGGGGCTGCTCAAGTCCGGCGAGATCGAACAGAAAGACATCGACAACGCGGTGCGTGAAGTCCTCGCCGCCAAGTACGACATGGGCCTGTTCAAGGATCCGTACCTGCGCATCGGCAAGGCTGAAGACGATCCGGCCGACACCTACGCCGACAGTCGCCTGCACCGCGCCGATGCCCGCGAAGTGGCGCGTCGCAGCCTGGTGCTGCTGAAGAACCAGAACGAAACCCTGCCGCTGAAGAAAACCGCGAAGGTTGCGCTGGTCGGTCCGCTGGCCAAGGCCCCGATCGACATGATGGGCAGTTGGGCCGCCGCCGGTCGTCCGGCGCAATCGGTGACCCTGTTCGACGGCATGAGCAATGTGATCGGCGACAAGGCGAACCTGATCTACGCCCGTGGCGCCAACATCACCAGCGACAAGAAGGTCCTCGACTACCTGAATTTCCTCAACTTCGACGCCCCGGAAGTGGTCGATGACCCGCGCCCGGCCAACGTGCTGATCGACGAAGCGGTGAAAGCCGCGAAGGACGCCGACATTGTGGTTGCAGCGGTGGGCGAGTCCCGTGGCATGTCCCACGAATCGTCGAGCCGCACCGACCTGAACATCCCGGAAAACCAGCGTGAGCTGATCCGTGCCCTGAAAGCCACCGGCAAGCCGTTGGTGCTGGTGCTGATGAACGGCCGTCCGCTGACGCTCCTCGAAGAGAAAGAACAGGCTGACGCGATTCTGGAAACCTGGTTCAGCGGCACCGAAGGCGGCAACGCCATCGCCGACGTGCTGTTCGGCGACTACAACCCGTCGGGCAAGCTGCCGGTGACCTTCCCGCGTTCCGTGGGCCAGATCCCGACCTACTACAACCACTTGAGCATTGGCCGGCCGTTCACGCCGGGCAAACCGGGCAACTACACCTCGCAGTATTTCGATGACACCACCGGTCCCCTGTTCCCGTTCGGTTTCGGTCTGAGCTACACCGATTTCAGCCTGAGCGACATGGCGCTGTCCTCGACCACCCTGAACGCCACCGGCAAGCTCGACGCCAGTGTCACAGTCAAGAACACCGGCAAGCGTGACGGCGAAACCGTGGTGCAGCTGTACATTCAGGACGTCACCGGGTCGATGATCCGTCCGGTCAAGGAGCTGAAGAACTTCCAGAAAATCATGCTCAAGGCCGGCGAGCAGAAAGTCGTGCACTTCACCATCACCGAGGATGACCTGAAGTTCTACAACGCCCAGCTCAAGTACGCGGCCGAGCCTGGCAAGTTCAACGTGCAGATCGGCCTGGACTCCCAGGACGTGACGCAGCAGAGCTTTGAACTGCTGTAACTGTTAAAGCTAACCGATCGTTCCCACGCTCCGCGTGGGAATGCCTCAATGGACGCTCTGCGTCCGCTTTGGGACGCGGAGCGTCCCGGGCTGCATTCCCACGCGGAGCGTGGGAACGATCAACGCTCTGCGTGGGAACGATCAACTGCGACTAGCCGCGTCTGTCGAGCAAGTTGACCACCACCCGATCCACCCAGCCCCAGATCCGCTGCTTCACCCGCCGCCACAGTGGCCGTTTTCGCCATTCCTCCAGACTCACCTGCTGACTCAGGCCGAAGTCCTTCTCGAAACTCGCCGCCACCGCTGCCGTCAATGATGGATCCAGCGCTTCCAGATTCGCTTCAAGATTGAAGCGCAGATTCCAGTGATCGAAATTGCACGAGCCGATGCTCACCCAGTCGTCCACCAGCACCATTTTCAGGTGCAGGAAACACGGCTGGTATTCGTAGATTTTCACCCCGGCCTTGAGCAGGCGCGGGTAGTAGCGATGCCCCGCGTAGCGCACCGACGGATGATCGGTGCGCGGCCCGGTCAGCAGCAGGCGCACGTCGAGGCCACGGGCGGCGGCCTTGCGCAGGGAGCGGCGGATTTTCCAGGTCGGCAGAAAGTACGGCGTGGCCAGCCAGATACGCTTTTGGCCACTGTTCAAGGCGCGGAACAGCGATTGCAGAATGTCCCGATGCTGACGGGCGTCGGCGTAGGCCACACGGCCCATGCCCTCGCCCATGTCCGGCACGCGGGGCAACCGTGGCAGGCCGAAATGCGCGTTGGGCCGCCAGGCCCGGCGATGGCGGTTGGCGATCCATTGGCGGTCGAACAACAACTGCCAGTCGAGCACCAGCGGGCCGGTGATCTGCACCATGACCTCGTGCCATTCGCTGGTGTCGTGGCCCGGCGTCCAGAACTCATCGGTGACCCCGGTGCCGCCGACCACCGCCAGACGCTGGTCGACCAGCAACAGCTTGCGATGATCGCGATAGAAATTGCCGACCCAGCGCCGCCAGTTCAGCCGGTTGTAAAAACGCAGCTCGACCCCGGCACCAGTCAGCCGCCGGCGCAGCGTGAGGGTAAACGCGAGGCTGCCGTAATCATCGAACAGGCAACGCACCCGCACGCCCCGCTCCGCCGCCAGCACCAGTGCCTGCACGATGGTTTCGGCACAGGCACCGGCTTCCACCAGGTACAACTCCAGTTCGATCTGCTCACGGGCGCGGGCAATCTCGTCGAGCATGCGCGGGAAGAATTGCGGGCCGTCGATCAACAGCTCGAAGCGGTTGCCATCACGCCACGGAAACACCGCGCCGCGCATGTCAGCGCGCCGTGAAGATCAGCACCGCACCCACCGGCACCGACAGACTGATGGCCGACAGGCCGGCCATGTTGCGCAGGCTTTCCAGGCCCGGCAGCAGATCGAAATCCTCTGCGCTGATCACCAGCGGCTCCAGGGTCACCACCTGAAAGCGCCGGTCATCAAGGCGCGTGGCGAGCAGTTCGGCGGGGTATTCATGCTGTTTGCCGTGCAGGTTGACGGTCAGCGGCAGGCGCAATTCAAGCTGCGCGCCGGGGGCCAGATCGTTGATCGGGCGCAGGTCGATTTGTGTGGTGATGGTCGCTTCGGGGAATTGCTCGATCTGGAACAGCTCCTTGCGCATGCGCTCGTCGCGCAGCGGGATGCCGCTGTTGATCGAGTCCAGCTCGACTTCGACTTCGGCGCGGCCATCGGGATCGACCTTGCCGTGCAGCACCAGAAAGCGCTGCACTTCGGACACGTTGGCGTTTTTCGTGCTGACGAACGACAGCCGCGACGATTCGCCGTCCAGATACCAGTTGGCCTGGACCGGCAGCGCAGCGGCGCCCAGCAGCAGGCCGGCGAAGGCGTTGCACAGAGAACGGTTGAACATTGAAGACTCGTGGGGCCGATAAACGTGCACGAACCTTAACTGGCCTTGGCGTTATTGCAAACTGTCAGTCTGTGCAAACACTCAGGCCAATGCCTGCTGCACCTCGCCGATGGTCGACGCGAGGCTGTTGAGGTGCAGGCTCAGCACCCGTTCCACCGGCGCCTGATCCATTGGCCAGTGCAGCGCCATGCTGCCGACCAGCCGCCCTTGCGCACGAATCGGCAAGGCCACCGCGCGAATCAGGAACGGCAGGCGCACCGGGTATTCCCAATAACCTTCGGTGCGCTGGCCGAAGCCCTGATGCAAGGCTTGTTCGGTGGCCTGCAATACACCGTCATCCGCCAACTGTTCGCGTTCGGCCAGACGTTTCACGTCCCGGCTATCAAGTTCGCCGAGGCACGCCCGGCCCATGGCGGAATGAAACAGGCTGGCGTGATGGCCGACGATCTGGCAGTTAGTTGGATAGCGCTTGCGCAGCACTTGCGGAATCGCGCTTTCCATCACTTCGACCCGCTCGCCGTCGAAGCACGACAGATCCGCCACCAGCCCGGTGCGCTCGCTCAGCTCCAGCAGCATCGGCGCGGCGCTTTCCACAAGGTGGCGTTTGAAACGTTGCTGACGGTCACCGAACAGTCGCTTGGCGCACAACCGGTAGCGGCGATCGCTGAGGCCGCGATAGATCCAGCCCTGCTCCTGCAAGGTCGCGAGCATCCGCGACACCGTGGCCTTGGGCAGAGCCGTCAGATAGTGCAACTCTTCCAGCCCCAGCGCCTGATGCTCGCCGAGCAACTCGACGATGGCCAGCGCCCGTTCGACCGAGCGCACGCTACCAGTGTCTGCCTTGCTGCCCATGTGTTCGACCTCCATGGATACGGATGAAAGATCACTTCGTGCAGCAAGATGCGGGCCGCTCAGGCTGATTGCAGGCATGCCGGCGGTCGCCGTTCGACCCAGCGGGTCAACTGTTCATGGGCGTAGGCCAGTTGCAGCACCGCCCGATCCGCCTGGGCCGGACCGATGATTTGCAGGCCCATCGGCAGCCCGGCCGGGTTGAAACCGACCGGCACGCTGATGCTCGGCAGCCCCGCCAGGGTCGGGCCGATCACCACCTCCATCCAGCGGTGATAGGTGTCCATGGTCCGCCCGCCGACGACTCGCGGCCATGCTTGCTGTGCATCAAAAGGGAACACTTGGGCGGTGGGCAACAGCAGGAAATCGTAACGCTCGAATAACTCGCTCAACGCGCGATACCACTCACTGCGCGCGACCGACGCCTGATAGACCTCGGCAGCGGTCAGACGCAAACCGCCTTCGATTTCCCATTGCGCTTCGGGTTTGAGCAACGCCCGCTTTTGCGGATCGGCATACGCCGCGCCGAGGCTGCCCTGCACCAGAAAATGCCGGTGGATGAGCCAGCTCTGCCACAGGCGTTCCATGGAAAAGTCCGGCTGACAGGCCTCGACGTGGCAACCCAGCGCACTGAAATCCGCCAGCGCCGATTCGCACAGGCTCAACACGCCGTCTTCCATCGGCAGATAGCCGTTGTAATCGCCGAGCCAGCCGAGGCGCAGGCCGCTGCAGTCCTGTTGCAGATCCAGCCCGAAATCCCGTGGTTCATCAGCCAGCGACAGCGGCACGCGCGGATCGTAGCCGGCCTGGGTCGAGAGCAATCGCGCGACGTCGGTGACCGTGCGCCCCATCGGTCCTTCGGTGGCCAGTTGCTGGACGAACACTTCCGGCATCGGCCCGTGGGGCACGCGGCCCTGGGACGGGCGGAAACCGAACACGTTGTTGAACGCCGCCGGGTTGCGCAGCGAGCCCATCATGTCACTGCCGTCGGCCACCGGCAGCAGGCGCAGGGCCAGTGCCACCGCGGCCCCGCCGCTGCTGCCGCCGGCGATCAGGCTCGGATCATAGGCGTTGCTGGTGGTGCCGAACACGCTGTTGTAGGTCTGCGAACCGAGGCCGAATTCCGGGACGTTGCTCTTGCCGATGATGATCGCGCCGCAGTCGCGAACCCGCGCCACGCTGATCGCGTCGTGCTGCGGCACTTGATTGGCGAACAGTGGCGAGCCGAGGGTCGTGCGCAACCCGGCGGTGGCCGCCAGGTCCTTGATCGCCTGGGGCATGCCGTGCATCCAGCCTCGGGACTCGCCGCGATCCAGTTGCCGATCGCATTCATCGGCCTCGCGCAGCAGCACGTCTTGCGGGCGCAGCGAAACCAGCGCATTGACCGCCGGATTGAAGCGATCAATGTGCGTCAGGTAGGCCTGCATCACCTCACGGCACGACATCTTGCGGGCATGGATCGCCCGGGACAACGCATCGGCGTCGAGGGTGACAATCGGATCAATGGCTAACGGACTCACGGTTTCACTCCCAGGTTGAGCGCAACGGATTTCTTCGCGCGTGGTGCCTCCTGCAAACAGTAAGTACCGAGCAGGGTCAGCAGGCAAGCGAACAAGACATAGAACGACGGCGCCACCGGGGTGTTCAGAACTTTACTCAGCCAGGTGACGATCAGCGGCGCAAAACCACCGAACACCATCACCGCCACGTTGTAGGCCACGGACACGCCGGTGGAGCGCACTTCGATCGGGAACTGCTCGGCCAATGCCGTCGGGGCCGGGCCGAAGAATCCGCCAATCGCCGCGCACAGCAGCAGTTGCATCACCAGCAAACGCTCGATCGAAGGCGCCGCCGCCACCCACACGTAAAGCGGATAGACCATGACGAAAAACGCCAGGGTGAAGGCCATCAGCACCGGCCGCCGACCGAGGCGATCCGACAGGGCGCCGGAGAACGGAATCACCACGGTCATCAACCCCACCGCAAGCATCTGCACCAGCAACACCTGGTCCAGCGGCAGACCGAGGTTCTTGTGGGCGAAGGTCGGCATGTTCACCAGCACCACGTAAAACGACACCGTCGCCCCGCACGCCAGGCCCATCGATACCAGCAGGCTGCGGCGATGTTCGCGCAGTACCTGCCACAGACCCGGCGCGGCGCCTTTGGCTTTCTTGCGCGCTTCGAGAAACTCTTCCGGTTCCTCCATGTGCTTGCGAATCCACAAGCCCACCGGACCGATCAACAGGCCGAGCACAAACGGAATCCGCCAGCCCCAACTGTCCAGCGCCTCGGGGGAAAACAGGTGCGTGACCAGCGCCACCATCGCCGCGCCGCTGAACACCGCCAGGCATTGCCCGACCAGTTGCCAGGAACCGTACAGGCCCTTGCGATGGGCCGGCGCGCTCTCCACCAGAAACGCCGTGGCGCTGGCGTATTCACCGCCCGTGGCAAAACCCTGAAGCATCCGCGCCACCACGATCAGCAACGGCGCGCCCATGCCGATGGCGGCGTGGTTCGGCGCGAACGCGATCAGGGCGATGGACACGGTCATCAGGCGGATGATCATCTGCATCGCGGCTTTGCGACCTTTGCGGTCGGAGTAGATGCCGAGCAGGATGCCGCCCACCGGGCGCATGAAAAAGCCGACGCCGAAAGTCGCCAGCGCCATCAGCAGCGAAGCGTAGTCGTCGTCGGACGGGAAAAACTGCCGGGCGATGATGCTCGCCAGAAAGCCGTAAACGATGAAGTCGTACCATTCCAGGGCGTTGCCGATGACGGCGGCGACCACTTGCCGGGTGCGCGAAACGCCTGCGTTCGAAGTCTGCATGGGGATTCTCCAGAAGCTGTGGGTTGACCACGCAGGCGCGTGCGCACCTGCGTTCCAGCGGCAGCAAAAAGTGAAGAAATCAGGCCGGCTTGAGCCAGCTCTCGGTGAGCGCGCCCCAATACGCCGCGCCGGTCAGCAGGATGTCGTCGTTAAAATCGTAGGCAGGGTTATGCACCATCGGCCGCGCCACGCCGTTGCCGATGAACAGGTACGCGCCGGGGCAGCGCTGGAGCATCCAGGCAAAGTCTTCGCTGCCCATCAGTTTGGGTGTGTTGCCATCGACGGCATCGGTGCCGACCAGTTCGACACCGACCTGACGGGCGAACTCGGTTTCGGCGGCGTGGTTGACCAGCACCGGATAGGCCGGACGGTGTTCGATGGTCGAGGTGCAGCCGAAGCTCTCGGCCTGCGCTTCGATGATCGAGCGTACGCGGTCCAGTGTCTGAACACGGACTTCGGCATTCAACGCACGCAGGCTCAGGCGCAGGATCGCCTGTTGCGGAATCACGTTCGCCGCTTCGCCGGCCTGCAATGCGCCGACCGTTACCACCGCCGCCTGCTGCGCATCGATGTTGCGCGCGACCACGGTTTGCAAAGCCATCACCACACTGGCTGCGGCGACCAGCGGATCCACCGCCAGATGCGGCATCGAGCCGTGGCCGCCGACGCCTTCAATCGTCACTGTGAGCAAGTCCTGCGAAGCCATCATCGGCCCTTCGCGAAAGCCCAGATGCCCCGCTGGCAGGCCCGGCATGTTGTGCATGCCGAACAGCGCATCGCACGGAAAACGTTCGAGCAGGCCATCGGCGAGCATCGCTTCCGCCCCGCCCTGGCCCTCTTCGGCGGGCTGGAAAATCAGCGTCAGGGTGCCGTCGAACTGACGGGTCGCGGCCAGATAACGCGCCGCACCGAGCAGCATCGCGGTGTGCCCGTCATGCCCGCAGGCGTGCATACAGCCTTGATGCCGGCTGCTGTAGGCAACGCCGGTGTTCTCGATGATCGGCAGCGCATCCATGTCGGCCCGCAGCCCGAGTTTGCGTGAGCTGCTGCCGTTGCGCAGCACACCGACCACGCCGGTCTTGCCGACGCCGGTGTGGACTTCATAACCCCAGTCTTCGAGCGACCGGGCGACCAGCGCCGAGGTGCGGCTTTCTTCGAAACCGAGTTCAGGGTGGGCGTGAATGTCCTGGCGGGTGGCGTGCAGGTCGCTGGCCACATCGTTGAGCCAAGCCAGAATGTGCTGATGTCGGGGCATGACGGTTCTCCTCGCGCGGGTGTTCCCGGTCTTTTTGTTCGGTGTTGTTTCACGACACGTGAACGGCAGGTCGTGCTCACCGCCAGATAACCGCGAGACACGCGAGAGGACAATCGATTGTGGTTCCACAGGGTGGAACCACAAGCTTTACCCATCCTGTGGGAGCTGGCTTGCCAGCGATAGCGCCGGCACAAGTGACATTTTCGGCGCCTGACACACCGCAATCGCGGGCAAGCCCGCTCCCACAGAGTTTTTCAGTGGTTTGCCAATCGGGTCTGAATCATGGATTGAGGCGACAGCCCTGGCGTTCGCCCTGCCATTGGGCGCTGTTGCTGCGTCCCAGGCCGCTGGCGGTGACGATTTTTTGTGTGCGGTCATCGGTCAGTTCACTGGGCAGCCACTGCTTCACGTAGCCCCGGCAATATTCAGCGTCGTTGTTCATGACGTAGCGGCACGAACAATATTCCTTGGCGGTGTAAGCGCTGATGATGTCCGGGAAGGCCCACAGGTTTTCGCGCTCGTGCCAGCCCCAGCCCAGCAGCACGACCAACAGCACCAGCAGGATGCGTCTGAACAGTTTCATGGCCGCACCGCCCCGAGCACGCGCTTGAGTAATTCGTTGTGGCGATAGCTGCCGTCGCGGTCATCGGCGTAGCGCACGATCACCAGTTTTTCGCTCGGGATCACGTACAGCGCCTGGCCCCAGTGGCCGAGGGCGGCGAAGGTGTCGGGCGGTGCGTCGGGCCATGGAGAGGGCGCGCCGTCTGCCGGGCGATTGAGCCACCACTGGCCGCCGGGCACGGCTTCGTCCTGATGGGCCTTGTAGCCGGCAAAGGGTTGGCGGTTGAAGGCGACCCAGTCTTTGGGCAACAACTGCCGGTCGTTCCAGCGTCCGTCACGTTCCATCAGCAGGCCGATTCGCGCCAGATCCCGGGCGCTCATATAAGCGTAAGAAGAGGCGACGAAGGTGCCCGTCTCGTCGGTTTCCCAGGCGGCATGGCGGATGCCCAAGGGATCGAAAAGCGCAGTCCACGGATAGTCCGGATAACGCTGTGGGCCGACGATGGTTTTCAGTGCGGCGGCCAACAGATTGCTGTCGCCGCTGGAATAGCGGAACGCCTGACCCGCCGGTGCGTAGCTGTCGTGATCGGCGGTGAAGGCGGCCATGTCGCGGTGGCCACGGGTGTAGAGCATCGCCACCACCGAGGATTTCAATGGGGCGTATTCGTAGTCTTCCTGCCAGTCGATGCCCGAGGCCCAGTGCAGCAGATCTTTGAGGGTGATGGCCGGGTGCTTTTCCAGCGCCGGGTAGAACGTTGCCGCCGCGTCATCGAGCTTGAACAGGCCTTCGCCGTACGCCACGCCGAGCACCGTGGCCATCAGGCTTTTGCTGATCGACCAGGTCAGGTGCGGGGTGTCGGCGGCGGTCGCGGCGGCGTAGCGTTCGTAGATGAGCTGGCCGTCACGGATCACCAGCAAGGCGTCGGTGCGGATGCCTTTTCGGGTGCTGTCATCGCGGGTCGGGAAGGTGTAGGCCTCCAATGCATCGACGGCCGGGCTGGTGAGTTTCGGGCCGGTCGGCCACTGCTCGCCCGGCCATTGTTCGGCCTGAACCGTGAAGCTGATCAGCAGCAGAAACAGGGACAGGCCTTTGAACATGGTGAGGGCTCTTGGGGAGAACCTGCTGAGGGTAGTCAGGGTTGATGACAGATTTGAGATTTCGGCTGCCCATGAGATCGCCAACGCTGGCAAGCCAGCTCCCACAGGGGTAGAGGATTGCCATTGATAGCCTGTACACCAGCGATTGTGTGGGAGCTGGCTTGCCAGCGATGAGGTCGGTCAGTCCACCGCCAACGCCTTGGCCAGGCGTTTGGCCCGCGCGCCCGCCGCCAGTTGCATGACCGACTGATCGCGCTGCCACATCGCCGCCCACTCAGGATCGCCGTTGCGCAGGGCCTGATCGACTTCCGTTTTAAGCCCGTCGAACTGCGCAAACAAACCACCGAGCAACACATGCCCGGCGGGATTGTTCGGCGGCTGGCGACTGACTTCCGCGCAACCGGCCAACAGCGCCAGCAGGCGCAATTGCAGCGGCTGCGGCCAGCCGCTGTCCTGACCGACGCCGTACAACCACGCGGTCATTGCGCTCAAAACGTATACGTCTTCAAGGGTGCGGAACGGTTTGACGTAAGCATCCCAACCGTCCCCGGCAAGTAACTCACACAACGCATCGTCGAGATGCAGCCGACCATGGCTGATGTCCGGCATCAACGGCAGCGCCGGGAGTTTTTCCACCCGCACGCCGGGTTCGCCGGGATACACCACCGCCAGGCTCAGGCGCGGTGATTCGCCGGGTTGCTCACTGCGGGCAGCAATCAGCAGCCAGTCCGCCGCATCGCCGGCAGTGACGAAATCCTTTTGCCCGGTGAGGCGCAGATCCGTGAGCCGGGTCTGCATGTTCGCCGGGCGCAGGCTGCGCTGCTCGGTCGCACACAACGCCCCGAGGCTCGGCGGCGCGCTCGGCCAGAGCATGCGCAGCGCCGCCTGATAACCCACCAGAAACGCCAGCCCCGGCGTCGCCATCCGCCGCCCTCCCGCCACCGCCAGTTCGAACGGCGTCACGCTGCCCAGTTGCTGCAGCAACGTGGCGAAGCCCTCCGCCAGATCGGCAACGGCGGGCAGGCGTTCGCGGCATTCCAGCAGGGTCGACCAGGTCATCAGAGGCTCCTCGTGGGCTGTCATATAAGCATCACCAAACATTCATGGCGATGACACCGGGGCTACATAGCCTGACTTTGCACAACACGGCTGCATAAAGAAAGTCGATCGGCTGCAACCCATGACGGGTTCAAGGCCCGTACGGAGATTCACATGACTCAGATCGCCCGCATCAGCGACACCGGCAATGAACGCCGCCTGCAAGCCGAACGCCTGATCGGCGCCGAGGCCTTGCAGCAAGCCCAGGCCTTGCGCTTCAACGTGTTCAGCGGCGAGTTCAACGCCAAGCTGAACGGCGCGGAGCTGGGTCTGGACATGGATGACTATGATGTTCACTGCAGCCACATCGGCGTGCGTGACCTGAACACCGGCCGCCTGGTGGCGACCACCCGTTTGCTCGATCACACCGCCGCCAGCAGCCTGGGCAAGTTCTACAGCGAAGAAGAATTCAGCCTGCACGGCCTCGCCGGTCTGCAAGGCCCAATCCTGGAAATCGGCCGCACCTGCGTCGACCCGGCCTACCGCAACGGCGGCACCATCGCCGTGCTGTGGGGCGAACTGGCCGAAGTCCTGAATCAGGGCGGCTACAGCTACCTGATGGGTTGCGCGAGCATCCCGATGCAGGACGGCGGTGTACAGGCCCACGCGATCATGCAGCGTCTGCGCGAACGTTATCTGTGCACCGAACACCTGCGCGCCGAGCCGAAGAATCCGCTGCCGAGCCTCGACATTCCGTCGAACGTGATCGCCGAAATGCCGCCGCTGCTCAAGGCCTACATGCGCCTGGGCGCGAAGATCTGCGGCGAGCCGTGCTGGGACGAAGATTTCCAGGTCGCCGACGTGTTCATCCTGCTCAAGCGCGACGAACTCTGCCCGCGCTACGCCAAGCACTTCAAGGCGGCCGTGTGATGGGCCGGCTGCGGGTGTATGCGCGGATCGCGCGAGTGCTGCTGGTGGTGACGCTGGGCTTGAGCATGGCCAGTGTCTTCGGGGTTTTCGAACGTCTGGGGCTGGCCCATTCGATGGAGCGTCGGCAGCGCTGGTCGCGTTTTTTCATGGCGCGGTTGAGCAATGCCCTGCCCTTTCGCGTGACCGTGCATGGCGAGCTGCCGAAACAGCCGATGCTGTGGGTCAGCAACCATGTGTCGTGGACCGACATTCCGCTGCTCGGCATGCTCACGCCGCTGTCGTTTCTGTCCAAGGCTGAAGTGCGCACCTGGCCGGTGGCCGGTTGGCTGGCGGCGAAGGCCGGCAGCCTGTTCATCCGTCGCGGTTCGGGCGACAGCCAGTTGATCCGCAAGCAGATGACCCGTCACCTGCAAACCGATCATCCGCTGCTGATGTTCCCGGAAGGCACCACCACCGACGGCCGTTCGCTGCGCACCTTTCATGGTCGCCTGCTGTCGGCGGCAATCGATTCCGAGGTGAAGCTGCAACCGGTGGCGATCCGTTATCTGCGCGACGGCAAGATCGATTCGCTGGCACCGTTCATTGGTGACGATGATCTGCTGTCGCACCTGATGCGCCTGTTCAGCAACGATTGCGGCGATGTCGAGATTCATCTGCTCAAACCGATTGCCTGCCAGGGCCGGGAGCGCGCGGCATTGGCGTACGAGGCCCAGCAAGCGGTGCAGAAAGCCTTGTTCGGTGATGTGCTCAAACCGGTCGAAGCGCAACACGCCCGCGATCTGATCGCCGCCTGATCGGCGACATCTATCTACAGCTGCCGGCCGGCAAAGTCCTGCAGCTGTGGGTAGAACAAACGAAAGTCCTCGCTCAACGGTTCATACAACCGGCGCAATTCCTCCATCGCCCCCGCCAGTTCTTCAGGCCGGGTCAGGCGCCGGGAGATCCCGCGTAATACCTGCTCCAGCACTTCGAACTCCTGATACGAGCCCAACCAGTCATTGGCCACCATGTGCGGGGCGATCCTCGCCAGGCGCTCGGGCAATTGCCGCTCGCTGGACAGCACGCGGTAAACGTCGGTGGTGAATTGGCCCAGCGGCCGGTCGGCGTACTGCGTCCAGTCCCGCGCCAGGCAATGGTCGAAAAACACATCGAGGACAATGCCCGCGTAACGGCGGCGGGTCGTGGAAAACCGCGCCAGTGAGGCATCCACCAGCGGGTGGCGATCGGTGAACACGTCGATCTGCCGGTGCAGGGCAATCGCCGCTTCGATCTCCGGGTCGAACTGCCCTTGCAGCCGCCCTTTGACGAAGTCGCCATACAGACTGCCGAGCAGTTGACCGGGGCGCTGGCCACCGAGGTGTAAATGTGCGAGATAGTTCATGGGCGCAGCTTAGCACCGCGCCCGCGTTTGTTTACACCTCACATATCGTTATAACCCGATATACCGATTTATGCGGTCATCAGATCAAATTCATATTGGTATATCGCGAAGTACCGATTTAAAGTTCGCCTCATCGCGATATAGCGCTACACACATCACGAGCACCCAGCCATGAACATTGACCTCGACGAAATAATAAAAGCCCTGGCACACCCAGTACGGCGAGACATCCTCAACTGGCTGAAAGACCCGAAAGCCCAGTTTCCGGAACAGATCCACAACCACGAGTACGGCATCTGCGCCGGGCAGATCGATCAACGCTGCGGCCTGTCGCAATCGACCGTCTCCGCCCACCTGGCCACCCTGCAACGGGCCGGGCTGATCAGCAGTCAGAAAGCCGGCCAGTGGCACTTTTTCAAACGCAACGAGGACGTGATCCAGGCGTTCCTCAGCACCCTCAGCAAAGAGCTCTGACCCTTAACGTCAGCCAGCCAAAAGGATCCAACGATGCCCCTCTCGCTTCTCATACTCGCCTTGAGCGCCTTCGCCATCGGCACCACCGAGTTCGTCATCATGGGCCTGCTGCCCAATGTGGCGGCTGACCTCGGTGTGTCGATTCCCGGTGCCGGCTGGCTGGTGACCGGCTACGCCCTGGGCGTGGCGATTGGTGCACCGTTCATGGCAATGGCCACTGCAAAACTGCCGCGCAAGGCTGCACTGGTTACGCTGATGGGCATTTTCATTATCGGCAACCTGCTCTGCGCCATCGCCACTGACTACAACGTGCTGATGTTCGCCCGAGTCGTCACCGCTCTGTGCCACGGTGCGTTCTTCGGCATCGGTTCGGTGGTCGCGGCCAATCTGGTGGCACCGAACAAACGCGCTTCGGCCGTAGCCCTGATGTTCACCGGCCTGACCCTGGCCAACGTGCTGGGCGTACCGCTGGGCACCGCCCTCGGTCAGGAAGCCGGCTGGCGCTCGACCTTCTGGGCAGTGACCGTAATCGGTGTGATCGCGCTGATCGGCCTGATCCGCTTCCTGCCGGCCAAGCGTGACGAAGAAAAACTCGACATGCGCGCCGAACTGGCCGCGCTCAAGGGCGCCGGCATCTGGCTGTCGCTGAGCATGACCGCGCTATTCGCCGCCTCGGTGTTCACGTTGTTCACCTACGTCGCACCGCTGCTGGGCGATGTCACCGGTGTTTCGCCCCGTGGCGTGACCTGGACCCTGATGCTCATCGGCCTGGGCCTGACTGTCGGCAACATCATCGGCGGCAAACTGGCTGACAAGGGCCTGGCCGCGACGCTGATCGGCGTGTTCATCGCCATGGCCGTGACCTCCACCGTCCTGACCTGGACCAGCATCGCGCTGATCCCGACCGAGATCACCCTGTTCCTCTGGGCCACCGCGTGCTTCGCCGCCGTGCCGGCCCTGCAAGTGAACGTCGTGACCTACGGCCAGGCCGCACCGAACCTGGTGTCGACCCTGAACATCGGCGCCTTCAACGTCGGCAACGCCCTCGGCGCCTGGGTCGGCGGCAGCGTCATCGCCCACGGCTACGGCCTGACCAGCGTGCCTCTCGCCGCCGCAGCACTCGCGGTCCTGGCCCTGCTGGTGACCCTGATCACATTCCGCCAGAACGGCAATCCCGAGCTGGCCACCGCTAACTGATTCACTCACTTACCTCACGAGGGTTGTATCTCATGGCAACAATTTTCGATCCGATCAAACTGGGCGACCTCGAGCTGTCCAACCGCATCATCATGGCGCCGCTGACCCGCTGCCGCGCCGACGAAGGCCGCGTACCGAACGCGCTGATGGCCGAGTACTACGTACAACGCGCCTCGGCCGGCCTGATCCTTAGCGAAGCCACCTCGGTGACCCCGATGGGCGTCGGCTACCCGGACACCCCGGGCATCTGGTCCAACGACCAGGTGCGCGGCTGGACCAACGTGACCAAAGCCGTTCACGCCGCCGGCGGCAAGATCGTCCTGCAACTGTGGCACGTCGGCCGGATCTCCCACCCGACGTACCTGAATGGCGAAACGCCGGTTGCACCGAGCGCCATCCAGCCAAAAGGCCATGTCAGCCTGGTTCGCCCGCTGGCCGACTATCCAACCCCGCGTGCGCTGGAAACCGCTGAAATCGCCGACATCGTCGACGCTTACCGCGTCGGCGCGGAAAACGCCAAGGCAGCCGGTTTCGACGGCGTGGAAATCCACGGCGCCAACGGCTACCTGCTCGACCAGTTCCTGCAAAGCAGCACCAATCAGCGCACCGACATCTACGGCGGCTCCCTGGAAAACCGTGCCCGCCTGCTGCTGGAAGTGACTGACGCTGCGATCGAAGTCTGGGGCGCCGGCCGTGTCGGCGTACACCTGGCACCACGCGCCGACTCCCACGACATGGGTGACGACAACCTGGCCGAAACCTTCACCTACGTCGCCCGCGAACTGGGCAAGCGTGGCATCGCCTTCATCTGCTCCCGCGAGAAAGAAGGCGCCGACAGCCTCGGCCCACAACTGAAAGAAGCCTTCGGCGGCGCGTACATCGCCAACGAACGCTTCACCAAGGACAGCGCCAACGCGTGGCTGGCCGAGGGCAAGGCTGACGCCGTGGCATTCGGTATCCCGTTCATTGCCAACCCGGACCTGCCGGCCCGTTTGAAGGCCGATGCGCCGCTGAACGAACCGCACCCGGAAACCTTCTACGGTAAAGGCGCGGTCGGCTACCTCGACTACCCGACCCTGTAAGCCACACCGCAGAACCACAAAAGCCCCCGACTCGTGAGAATCGGGGGCTTTTTATTGGTCGCCGGACGGGTGACTCGCTCACATTCGTTCACAGGCTCGACACAAAATCCCTACAAAATACGTAGCTCGCTACATATCAACCCGCACCGCAGAGGTATATAAAAGCATCCCATTGCAGCGAGGCGAGTGAACAGGGATCTTCACCCTCCTCCGTCATTGACACAAACTGATCCAACAACGAATTTTGTTTCATTTGCGCAGGCTGGGGCTCCAGCGCAGCATGTCCAGCCCGGTATCGACCCAGCGCTCGGCCTCGGCGTACAGCTCGAAGCTGTCCGGCGCCAGGAGCCATCCATAAAGGAGGCCGTCGATATAGGCGTGAATGCTGATGGCTGCCCGGGCGGTGTCGAGGTCTGCCGGCAACTGCCCACGATTGACTGCATTACTCAATGTCAGCGCGATCCGCACATTGCAATCCAGGCTGGCGGTCCGGCGCTGCTGGCGCAGGTCGCACATTTCATCGGTGAACTCGCACTTATGAAACAGAATTTCTTTGATACGTCGGGTCTTCGGGTCCAGCGCAACTTGATGAAACAAATGAATCAGCAATTGGCGCATGCAGCCCAGCGGATCGGGTTCGTCCTCGCTTTCGCTGGCCTTGGCCAGTTCGTCCAGCGGCTCATGCAGGGTATCGAGCATGGCTTGCAACAGATCGGCCTTGTTGCTGAAGTGCCAATAGATCGCACCGCGCGTCACCCCGGCCAGAGTCGCGATATCCGACAGGGTCGTGCGAGCCACGCCCCGCTCATAGAAGGCTTTTTCGGCCGCTTCGAGAATCTGGCTGCGCGTTTCCTGAGCTTCCTCTTTGGTACGACGAACCATGGCAGTAAAACCTCAAACAGGATGTTTCAGGGATGGCTGAATATCCGCTGAATAAAAAAGGGTCGATCTCTCGCGGATCGGCTCCCCGGCCTACAATTTCAGACCTTGCGACGACTTTTGTAACAGGGTGGATACGACGCCAAGGTGTTTACAAACAACCATGAACGTAAGTATATTCATTAGCAAGCTACTTATCCACCCGGTAACCCTTTTTTACCCTTCCACACTTCTTGTGCGCTTTTCGCGCGCCTGACCCGAGGATCTTCATGCAATTCAAGCCAGCTGTTACCGCTCTGGTCACTGCCGTCGCCCTGGCATCGCTGCTCAGCGGATGTAAAAAGGAAGAGGCGGCTCCCGCCGCACCACCTCCTCAGGTCGGCGTCGTCACCCTGCAACCACAAGCCTTTACCCTGACTTCCGAATTGCCGGGCCGCACCAGCGCGTTCCGCATCGCCGAAGTTCGTCCGCAGGTCAACGGCATCATTCTCAAGCGTCTGTTCAAGGAAGGCGCCGATGTCAAAGCCGGCCAGCAGCTGTATCAGATCGATCCGTCGGTCTATGAAGCGACCCTGAAAAGCGCCGAAGCCAACCTGCGTTCGACCAAGTCGATCTCCGACCGCTACAAGCAACTGGTCGACGAGCAGGCCGTCAGCCGTCAGGAATACGACACCGCCGTGGCCAACCGCCTGCAATCGGAAGCGTCGTTGCAGACCGCACAGATCAACGTGCGTTACACCAAGGTCTACGCACCGATCTCCGGTCGTATTGGCCGCTCTTCGGTGACCGAAGGCGCGCTGGTCAGCAACGGACAGGCCGACGCGATGGCCGTGATCCAGCAACTGGACCCGATCTACGTCGACGTCACCCAGTCCTCGGTCGAATTGCTGGAACTGCGCCGCGAACTGGAAAGTGGCCGCCTGCAAAAGGCTGGCGACAACGCCGCTGCGGTCAAGCTGACCCTGGAAGACGGCAGCCAGTACAAGCTCGACGGTAAGCTGGAATTCTCCGAAGTGTCGGTCGATCAGACCACCGGTTCCGTGACCCTGCGCGCCGTGTTCCCGAACCCGGATCACACCCTGCTGCCAGGCATGTTCGTCCACGCACAGTTGCAGGCCGGTGTGAACAGCGCCGCGATCCTCGCACCGCAGCAAGGCGTGACCCGCGACCTCAAAGGCACCCCGACCGCACTGGTCGTCGGCCCGGACAACAAGGTCGAACTGCGTCAGCTCAAGGCCAGCCGTACTGTCGACAGCCAGTGGCTGATCGAAGACGGCCTGAAGGCCGGCGATCGCCTGATCACCGAAGGGCTGCAATTCGTCAAACCGGGTGTTGAGGTCAAACCGACCGAAGCGACCAACGTCGGCAACAAGAACCCGGCCCCCGCTCAGGCAGCTGACAAAGCCGCCGGCGGCAAAGGGGAGTAATCCATGTCAAAATTTTTCATCGACCGTCCGATTTTCGCCTGGGTAATTGCCCTGGTGATCATGCTGGTCGGGGCACTTTCGATCCTGAAACTGCCGATCAACCAGTACCCGAGCATTGCGCCACCGGCCATTGCAATCTCCGTGACCTACCCGGGTGCTTCGGCACAGACGGTTCAGGACACCGTGGTGCAAGTGATCGAGCAGCAGCTCAACGGTATCGACAACCTGCGTTATGTGTCCTCGGAAAGTAACTCCGACGGCAGCATGACCATCACCGCGACCTTCGAGCAAGGCACCAACTCCGACACCGCGCAGGTTCAGGTCCAGAACAAGCTGAACCTGGCCACCCCGCTGCTGCCGCAGGAAGTGCAGCAACAGGGTATCCGCGTGACCAAGGCAGTGAAGAACTTCCTGCTGGTGATCGGCGTGGTGTCGCGTGACGGCAGCATGACCAAGGACGACCTGTCCAACTACATCGTGTCGAACATGCAGGACCCGATCTCGCGGACCGCCGGTGTCGGTGACTTCCAGGTCTTCGGTGCCCAGTACGCAATGCGCATCTGGCTCGACCCGGCCAAGTTGAACAACTTCAACCTGACCCCGGTCGACGTGAAAACCGCGATTGCGGCGCAGAACGTCCAGGTGTCGTCCGGTCAGCTCGGTGGCTTGCCTGCCGTGCAGGGCCAGCAGCTGAACGCCACGATCATCGGCAAGACCCGTCTGCAGACTGCCGAGCAGTTCAAAGAGATTCTGCTCAAGGTCAACAAGGACGGCTCGCAGGTTCGCTTGAAAGACGTCGCCGACGTCGGCCTGGGTGGCGAGAACTATGCGATCAGCGCCCAGTTCAACGGCAGCCCGGCTTCCGGTCTGGCGGTGAAACTGGCAAACGGCGCCAACGCTCTCGACACCGCCAAGGCACTGCGCAAGACGATTGACGACCTCAAGCCGTTCTTCCCGCAAGGCATGGAAGTGGTGTTCCCGTACGACACCACCCCGGTGGTGACCGAGTCGATCAAAGGTGTGGTTCACACCCTGGTCGAAGCGATTGCGCTGGTGTTCCTGGTGATGTTCCTGTTCCTGCAGAACTTCCGCGCCACCGTCATCACCACGATGACCGTGCCGGTGGTACTGCTCGGTACATTCGGCATCCTCGCGGCGGCCGGCTTCAGCATCAACACCCTGACCATGTTCGGCATGGTGCTGGCCATCGGTTTGCTGGTGGACGACGCCATCGTTGTGGTGGAAAACGTCGAGCGGGTGATGAGCGAAGAAGGCTTGTCACCGAAGGAAGCGACCAAAAAATCCATGGGCCAGATCCAAGGCGCCCTGGTCGGTATCGCCCTGGTGCTGTCGGCGGTATTGCTGCCGATGGCGTTCTTCAGCGGCTCCACCGGTGTGATCTACAAGCAGTTCTCGATCACCATCGTGTCGGCCATGGCCTTGTCGGTACTGGTCGCGCTGATCTTCACCCCGGCGCTGTGCGCCACCATGCTCAAGGCGATTCCGCACGGTGAGCACGGCACGCCGAAAAAAGGTTTCTTCGGCTGGTTCAACCGCAATTTCGACCGTGGCGTCAACAGCTACGAGCGCGGTGTCGGCAACATGTTGTCGCGCAAGGCGCCGTATCTGCTGGCCTACCTGCTGATCGTGATCGGCATGATCTGGCTGTTCACCCGCATTCCGACCGCGTTCCTGCCGGAAGAAGACCAGGGCGTTCTGTTCGCCCAGGTGCAGACGCCAGCCGGTTCCAGTGCCCAGCGCACTCAGGTGGTGGTGGATGAAATGCGTGAATTCCTGCTGCGTCCGACCAAGGATGGCGGTGAAGGCGACGCAGTCGCCTCGGTGTTCACCGTGACCGGCTTCAACTTCGCCGGCCGTGGCCAGAGCTCGGGTATGGCGTTCATCATGCTCAAGCCGTGGGACGAACGTAACGCCGACAACAGCGTGTTCAAACTCGCCGCCCGCGCCCAGCAGCACTTCTTCAGCTTCCGCGATGCGATGGTGTTCGCCTTCGCCCCGCCGGCCGTACTGGAGCTGGGTAACGCCACCGGTTTCGACGTGTTCCTGCAGGACCGCGCCGGTATCGGTCACGAGAAGTTGATGGCTGCACGCAACCAGTTCCTCGGCATGGCCGCGCAGAGCAAGGTGCTCACGCAGGTCCGTCCGAACGGTCTGAACGACGAGCCGCAATTCCAGCTGGAAATCGATGACGAGAAGGCCAGTGCCCTGGGCATCACCATCTCCGACATCAACAACACCCTGTCGATTGCATTGGGCAGTAGCTACGTCAACGACTTCATCGACCGCGGTCGGGTGAAGAAGGTGTACGTGCAGGGCCGGCCAGATTCGCGCATGAGCCCGGAAGACCTGAAGAAGTGGTACGTGCGTAACGCCTCCGGCACCATGGTTCCTTTCTCCGCGTTCGCCAAGGGCGAGTGGATCTACGGTTCGCCAAAGCTGGCGCGTTACAACGGCGTTGAAGCGGTCGAGATCCTTGGTGCCCCGGCGCCGGGTTATTCCACCGGTGAAGCGATGGCCGAAGTCGAGGCGATCGCCAAGAAGCTGCCGGCCGGTGTGGGTATCTCGTGGACCGGTCTGTCGTATGAAGAACGACTCTCCGGCTCGCAGGCTCCGGCGCTGTACGCCCTGTCGCTGCTGATGGTGTTCCTGTGTCTGGCGGCGCTGTATGAAAGCTGGTCGATTCCGATCGCGGTCATGCTCGTGGTACCGCTGGGGATCATCGGTGCGCTGATGGCCACCAGCCTGCGCGGTCTGTCGAACGACGTGTACTTCCAGGTGGGTCTGTTGACGACCATTGGTCTTGCGGCTAAAAACGCCATTCTGATCGTCGAGTTCGCCAAGGAATTGCACGAGCAGGGACGAAGTCTGCGCGATGCGGCCATCGAAGCCTGCCGCATGCGTCTGCGACCGATCATCATGACGTCGCTGGCCTTCGTCCTCGGTGTTGTACCGTTGGCTATCTCCACCGGCGCAGGCTCGGGCAGTCAACACGCGATCGGTACCGGCGTGATTGGCGGTATGCTCACCGCAACGATCCTGGCGATTTTCTGGGTTCCACTGTTCTTCGTCACTGTGTCGTCCATGGGTCAGCGCAAAAACGCCGGCAAGGATGACGCCATAGAAACTCCTAAAGAGGCTGGCCAATGAGCAAGTCGCTACTCTCCATCGCAGTCGCCGCCTTCGTGCTGAGCGGTTGCTCGCTGATACCGGATTATCAGCAGCCGGAAGCACCGGTGGCCGCGCAATTCCCGCAGGGCCCGGCGTACTCGCCGGCCCAGGCACCGGCACAGGCCGCTGCCGAGCAGGGCTGGAAGCAGTTTTTCCACGACCCTGCCCTGCAGCAGCTGATCCAGGTGGCCCTGGAAAACAACCGCGACCTGCGTGTCGCGGCGCTGAACATCGACGCCTATGCGGCTCAATACCGCATCCAGCGTGCTGATCTGTTCCCGGCCGTGTCGGCCAATGCCAGCGGCAGCCGTCAGCGGGTTCCGGCCCGTGCGTCGCAGACCGGCGAGTCGAGCATCACCAGCTCCTACTCCGCCACCGTCGGCATCAGCGCCTACGAACTCGACCTGTTCGGTCGGGTTCGCAGCCTGAGCGAACAAGCGCTGCAACAATACTTCGCCACCGAAGAAGCGCGCCGCAGCACCCAGATCAGCCTGGTGGCAAGCGTGGCCAACGCCTACCTGACCTGGCAGGCCGACAAGGAACTGCTCAAGCTGACTCAGGACACCCTCGGTGCCTTCGAGGAAAGCTACAAGCTGACCAGTCGCAGCAATGAAGTCGGTGTGGCCTCGGCGCTGGACCTGGCGCAGTCGCGCACCTCGGTCGAGAACGCCCGGGCACAACTGGCGCGTTACACCCGCCAGGTGGCCCAGGACGAAAACAGCCTGACCCTGCTGCTCGGCACTGGCATCCCGGCCAACCTGCAAGCGGCCAAGCCGCTGTCGGATGACCTGCTGGCCGATGTGCCGGCCGGTCTGCCGTCGGATCTGCTGCAACGTCGTCCGGACATCCTGCAGGCCGAGTACAACCTGAAGGCCGCCAACGCCAACATCGGCGCAGCCCGTGCAGCGTTCTTCCCGAGCATCAGCCTGACCGCCAACGCGGGCAGCCTGAGCCCGGACCTGTCCGGCCTGTTCAAGGGCGGTTCGGGCACGTGGCTGTTCCAGCCGCAGATCAACCTGCCGATCTTCAACGCCGGCAGCCTGCGCGCCAGCCTCGACTACGCCAAGATCCAGAAGGACATTGGCGTGGCGAACTACGAGAAGTCCATTCAAACGGCCTTCCAGGAAGTCGCCGACGGCCTGGCCGCACGCCAGACCTACACCGAGCAGTTGCAGGCACAGCGTGATTTCGTTCAGGCCAACCAGGATTACTACCGCCTGGCCGAGCGTCGCTATCGCATTGGCGTCGACAGCAACCTGACCTTCCTTGATGCCCAGCGTCAGCTGTTCAGCGCACAACAATCGCTGATCACCGACCGCCTCGCGCAGCTGACCAGTGCGGTCAACCTGTACAAGGCCCTGGGCGGTGGCTGGAATGCGCAGACCGCGCAGAACGAGCCGCTCAAAGAAGAAGCGCCGAAGATGAAGCTGTTCTGATCATCTGCTGAATACAAGACGCCCACCGTTTGGTGGGCTTTTTGTTGCCCGCAAATCTTGCGTTCGATAATCGCCCAAATTCCACTTTCGCCGATTGAATCGCCTCGCCCGCGCCCCGCACCATTCGAGCCACAAAACCAATAACAACAGGTTCGACACCATGCTCCCGCGCCCTGCTCCTCCCGGCTGATCGCCGCCGCTTCGCCCCCTGATTCCATTGAATTCCTGCGCCTCAGAAAACGGCCGCAGCGCTCCCGTTCGCCCAAAAAAACAAGAGAGACCCGAGCCCATGACAACCTCCCCTGCGCCCTACGCACTTCCCGGTCTGATCGCCCTCGCCCTCGCCGGCATCGCGCTGCCCGCTGCGGCTGAAGAAGCCGGTTTTATCGACGGGGCCAAGGTCAACCTGAACCTGCGCAACTTCTACATCAACCGCAACTTCACCAACCCGACCAAGGCTCAGGGCAAGGCTGAAGAGTGGACGCAGAACTTCATCCTCGACGCCAAATCCGGTTTCACCCAGGGCACCGTCGGGTTCGGCATGGATGTGCTGGGGTTGTACTCGGTGAAGCTCGATGGCGGCAAAGGCACCGGTGGCACGCAGTTGTTGCCGCTGGATCATGACGGACGCCCGGCGGACAACTTCGGCCGCACCAACGTCGCGTTCAAGGCGAAGCTGTCGCAAACCGAAGTGAAGGTCGGCGAGTGGATGCCGGTGTTGCCGATCCTGCGCTCGGACGACGGCCGCTCGCTGCCGCAGACCTTTCGCGGCGGCCAGATCACCTCGAAGGAAATCGATGGCCTGACCCTTTACGGCGGCCAGTTCCGCGCCAACAGCCCGCGCGACGACAGCAGCATGAGCGACATGTCGATGACCGGCAAAGCCGCGTTCACCTCGGATCGCTTCAACTTTCAGGGCGGCGAATACGTATTCAATGACAAGCGCACCCAGATCGGCCTGTGGAACGCCGAACTCAAGGACATCTACAGCCAGCAATACATCAACCTGATCCACAGCCAGCCAATCGGCGACTGGACCCTGGGGGCCAACCTCGGTTTCTTCTATGGCAAGGACGACGGCAGCGCCCGCGCCGGCGAGCTCGACAACAAGACCTGGTCGGGGATGTTCTCGGCAAAATACGGTGGCCACACCTTCTACGTCGGCCTGCAGAAACTCACCGGCGACAGCGCCTGGATGCGGGTCAACGGCACCAGCGGCGGCACCCTGGCCAACGACAGCTACAACGCCAGTTACGACAACGCGCAGGAACGCTCCTGGCAGGTCCGCCACGACTACAACTTCGTCGCCCTCGGCGTTCCCGGCCTGACCCTGATGAACCGCTACATCAGTGGCGACAACGTCCACACCGGCACCATCACCGACGGCAAGGAATGGGGGCGCGAATCGGAACTGGGCTACACCGTGCAGAGCGGCGCGCTGAAGAACCTGAACGTCAGATGGCGTAACTCGACCATGCGCCGCGACTTCAGCAACAACGAGTTCGACGAGAACCGCCTGATCGTCAGCTATCCGATCAGTTTGCTGTGACTGTGACAACGGCGCTCCCGGCGAGCGCCGTCTTTGACCGCTGGTCATTTGAGTCTGGCAAGCCACCAGGACCCGGTTACATTTAAGCGGTACTTTTTATTCTCCAGCCTGCAGTAGGAGCCATTTACCTTCCGTTATCTCCGGATGCTGTACGCGAAGCACACCTTGACCATGGAGGTCAGGTATGAAAAAGCGAATAGTGATCGTCGGTGGCGGCGTAGGCGGAACCATGCTGGCCAATCAATTGGTCGGCAAGCTGTATCCCGAAATCCTGCGTGGCGAAGTCTCGATCATCCTGCTGTCGGAATCCCCCGATCATTACTACAAACCTGCGTTCATGTACGTGGCGTTCAACCTGTTTTTCAAGGAAGAACTCAAACGCCCGGAACGCTCATTGTTGCGACCTGAAATCGACTTTCAGGTTGAAAAGGTCATACGGTTCGACTTCAACAACCAGCGCCTCAAAACCCATAGCGGCAAGTTTTTTGTCTACGACTTTCTGGTCATCGCCACCGGTTGTGTGCCCGCTCCGGAACGCATCGAGGGGTTGAAAGAGGTCGGCGACCATTTCTATCAATACGAACCGGCGCGCCAACTGGCGCAACGTCTGAGCACGATTGAAAAAGGTCGGATTTTCATTACCGTGTCTTTTCCGCAGACTCCCAATGTGCCGCACCAATGCGGTATTGCTCCGGTAGAAACGACACTCATGCTGCATGATTTTCTGTGTCGTCGGGGTGTTCGCAAGAACGTGGAGATCATCTACACCTACCCGACTACCGCCCAGCTGTTGCGCAACTGTCTGTTCCTGCAACGCCCGACCGGAGAGATCCTGCCGGGCATTTTCGACAAAGCGGGCATCCAGTATCGGCGCGGTTTCACCCTGAGCCAGGTCGATCCCGACGCAAAAATCGCCTACTCCCATGAAGGCGCGGACGAACAGTTCGACATCCTGATGGCAACCCCGCCGATCCGCGCCGTGGATGCGGTGCTGGAATCCGGAATTTCCCAGGCGCCCAACAACGAAGGCTGGTTGCCGACCAACCACGAAACCCTGCAGGTCTATGGCCTGGACGGGGTCTATGTGATCGGCGACACCGTTGACCTGCCGGTGAGCAAGGCCGGTGGAGCCTGCCATAACCAGGCACCGGTGATCGCCAACAACATCGCCGCCGAAATCCGTCTGGGGCACCCCATCAGTGCCTATGACGGTCGCGTTCAGGCCGTTGCGCAAATGGGCCTGAATGCCGGAATGCCGCTTTGGTACAACTATCGGAGCGATGTACTGCCGACGCCACCGACCAAGCTTGGCGGCCTGCTGCGCAACAGCTTCAATCGCGGTCTGTACTGGGCGGTGGCCCGAGGAATGCTTTGACCCTGCACAGGGAGGAGTGATTGCTGATGAAAGAGTCTGAAGCCCCGTCGGCCACACCCGGCTACACCGCCCTGATGGCCAGACTGCAACCGTTGATCGACGCTGGACGGCTGGAAAACATTGTCGACCTGCTGTCCCTGCTGTCGGATCTGGTCGACCTGTTGGATGAAGCCATGGTGGAGAAGCTGTCCTTGCTGGTCGAACAGGCGGCAGCCGGCAGTTGGGAGATGGCCAATGCTCTGCGTCTGGCGAAGGCTGAAGTGGCCGCGCAACACCAGCCACCAAGCGTCGTTGCACTGCTCAAACTGTTGAACGACAGCGATACACGCAAAGGAGTAGCCGTTGTCTTGAAAGCGCTCAACGTCATCGGAAGACAACTTTAACTCGCCAGAGAGGATCACCTCATGAGCGTAAAACTCGAAACGCCGGGCAAGCCCTGCTCCGACTGGGACGCCAAGGCGTACCAGCAGTTTTCCCGCCTCAGGCAACAACCGGTCGTTGAATTGCTCGGCCGCGTAGACCTGGACAATCCTCAGCGCATTTATGACCTCGGTTGCGGCACCGGGATTGCCACGCAACTGTTGGCCGAACGCTGGCCGGGGGCGCAGTTGCGGGGCATCGACAGTTCGGCACAGATGCTCGATCAGGCACGCAGCCTGCCGATCAAGGCGTCGTGGCAGCATTGCAACCTGCTCGACTGGCAACCCGAACAATCGGCCGACCTGCTGCTGGCCGCAGCCGTGCTGCACTTTATCGACGACCATGAGCAACTGCTGCCCCGTCTGCTCAGCCACATAAACCCCGGTGGATGCCTCGCCGCGCACATGCCGGACTGGCGCGATGCGCTGTGGTATCAGCTGATGCTCGACACCCTCAACGATGCCGGACCCTGCGGTCGCCCCATCGGCACTGCACAATTGCGCCAGCGCATGGCCGCGCGGCCGTTGTTGTCGCTGGAGGATTACTACCGGTTGCTGGCCCCGCTGACCCAGTCACTGGATATCTGGGAAACCGAGCAGTTGCAGGTGGTCGACGGTAAATCGCCGGTTTATGACTGGGTGAAGGTGTCGGCGCTGCGGCCGGTGATGCAGGGGCTGACGTCAGAGGAACAGGCGCGCTTCATTTATCACTACCTGATGCGGGTGCATGCGCATTATCCGCAGGAGGAAAATGGCCATACGTTGTTTGCGTTCAAGCGGATTTTCATTGTTGCCAAGGTGTGATTTTCAAAGGATCGCAGCCAGTTGAAGACTGCGATCCCTTGAGTTCAACGATCACTCGCGGGATTCGGTACCCAGCTCATCCCACACCGACTCGGCCAGATGAAAGGTCGCATTCGCCGCCGGAATCCCGCAGTAGATCGCGCTCTGCATGATCACTTCCTTGATCTCGCCACGGCTCACGCCATTGTTGGCCGCCGCCCGCAGGTGCAACTTCAGTTCACCTTCGCGGTTCATGCCGATCAGCATGGCGATGGTGATCAGGCTGCGGGTGTGGCGTGGCAGGCCCGGGCGGGTCCAGATGTCGCCCCAGGCGTGACGGGTGATCATCTCCTGGAACTCCGAGTTGAACTCGGTCAGCGTGGTCAGGCTGCGGTCGACGTGAGCATCGCCGAGCACCGCGCGGCGCACTTGCATGCCGTCGTCGTAACGTTGTTTCTCGTCCACGGAAATCCCCTCAATCGGCCAGCAAAAAGGTCAGCACGCGGTCGCTGAACGCGTCACCGGCCTGAACGTTGGAAAGGTGCGCCGCATAGAACTCGGCGTACTCGGCGCCGCGCACGTGTTCCTGAATGAAATGCCCGCCGGACGGTGGCGTCACCGCATCTTCGGTACCGGCGATCACCAGCAGCGGCGCCTTGATCGACGCCAACTGCTCACGGAAATCCGCATCGCGTACCGCTGCGCAGTTGGCGGCGTAACCTTCAGGATGGGTCGCGGCCAGCATGTCGGTGATCTGCTTCGCGGCTGCCGGATTGGCTGCCGAAAAGTCCGGGGTAAACCAGCGGGCAATCGATGCATCGCGCAACGCGACCATCGCCGCCGGACCGTCGCGCAGCACGGTTTCGATGCGCGGATTCCACACCGACGGATCGCCGATTTTCGCCGCCGTGTTGCAGACGATCAGTTTGTTCAGACGCTGGCCGGCATTGATCCCCAGCCACTGGCCGATCAGGCCGCCCATCGACAGCCCGCAGAAATGCGCGCGTTCGATGTGCAGCGCATCCAGCAGCGCCAGCACGTCGCGGCCCAGTTGCTCGATGCTGTAAGGGCCCGGCGTCACCAGCGACTGGCCATGCCCGCGAGTATCGAAACGCAGCACGCGAAAATGTCCGGTGAAGGCCGGCATCTGCACGTCCCACATGTGCAGGTCGGTGCCCAGCGAGTTGGACAGCACCAGCACCGGCGTATCGACCGGGCCTTCCAATGTGTAATGCAGTTCGCCATCGGCGAGTTGAACGAAAGCCACAGCCCTCTCCTTTCAGTCAGACAATGCGTTGTGTTCGGCCACTGCCCGCTCGACCCAGACCTGTGCCTGACCGAGGTAATGGGCGGGATCGAGCAGATGATCCAGTTCGGTTGCGCTCAGTTCGGCGGTCACCTGCGGCTCGTCACCGAGGACCGCTCGCAGATGACGCTGTTCGGCCACCGCCCGTTTGCAGCATTGCTCGAGCAGATGATGCGCGGTGTCGCGGCCGACCCGTTGCGCAAGCACGATGCTCACTGCTTCGGCCAGCACCAGACCTTGAGTCAGTTCCAGGTTGCGGGCCATGCGCGCGGCATCGATCTCCAGACCATCGGCCAGCAGCCGCGCCTGTTGCAGCGCGCCGGACACCAGGCAGCAGATCTCCGGCAGGGTTTCCCATTCGGCGTGCCACAAACCGAGACTGCGTTCGTGCTCCTGGGGCATGGCGCTGAACAGCGTCGACACCAGCCCCGGCACCCGGGTCGCCGCACCGATCAACACCGCCGCGCCCACCGGGTTGCGCTTATGCGGCATGGTCGAAGAACCGCCCTTGCCCGGCGCCGACGGCTCGAACACTTCCGCCGCTTCGGTCTGCATCAACAGGCTGATGTCGCGGCCGAATTTGCCAAGGCTGCCGGCGATCAGACCAAGTACCGCGCCGAACTCGACGATGCGATCACGCTGGGTGTGCCAGGGTTGTTCCGGCAGGGTCAGATTCAGTTCTTCGGCCAGCGCCTGGGCGATCGGCAACGCCTGTTCGCCGAGCGCCGCGAGGGTGCCGGACGCGCCGCCGAATTGCAGCACCAGCAGTCGCGGTTTGAGCTCGCGCAGACGCTGACGGCTGCGCGTGATCGCGCCGAGCCAACCGGCGATCTTCATGCCGAGCGTCACCGGCGTCGCATGTTGCAGCCAGGTACGTCCGGCCAGCGGCGTCGCGGCGTGGCGCTGCGCCTGAGTGGCGAGGGAGTCAGCCAGTTGCACCAACTCCCTTTCAATCAATTCCAGCGCCTGACGCAATTGCAGCACCAACCCGGAATCCATCACGTCCTGGCTGGTGGCGCCCAGATGCACGTAACGCTCGGCTTCGGCATCGGTCGCGGCGATCTGTTTGCCCAAGGCCTTGACCAGCGGAATCGCCGAATTGCCGGCCGTGGCAATCGCCTCGCCCAATGCCGCGAAATCAAACAGCCCAGCGCGGCAGGCATTTTCAATCGACGCGACAGCACTCGCCGGAATCAACCCGACCCGCGCTTCGGCCCGGGCCAGCGCCGCTTCGAAGTCGAGCATCGCCTGCACTCGGCCCTGATCGCAGAACACGTCGCGCATATCGCGGGCAGTAAAGTAGGCATCGAACAATTGATTGCCCGGTCGCTGAGTCATAAACAGTCCTTGCCGGCGCGGGCCGTTGTGGCCCGCGCGCATCGGTTTAAAGGTCGTGGTGCAAATACTTCGCTTCTTTGGGCAGGCGCAGGCTGAACAGGAACGCCACGGCCATCATGATCGTGACATACCAGTAGAACGCGTTTTCCATTCCACCAGCCTTGAGGCTCAGGGCCACGTATTCTGCCGAACCGCCGAAGATCGCATTCGCTACCGCGTAGGCCAGGCCGACGCCGAGGGCGCGGACTTCCGGCGGGAACATCTCGGCTTTCACCAGACCGCTGATCGAGGTGTAGAAACTGACGATCGCCAGCGCCAGGGTGATCAGCACGAAAGCCAGGAACGGGCTGCCGACACTTTTCAGGCTGAGCAGGATCGGCACCGTGAACAACGTGCCGAGGCCGCCGAACCAGAGCATCGAGTTACGCCGGCCGATCTTGTCGGCGAGCATGCCGAACAGCGGCTGCATGCACATGTACAGGAACAGCGCGCCGGTCATGATGTAGCTGGCGGTCTTGGCATGCATGCCGGCGGTGTTCACCAGGTACTTCTGCATGTACGTGGTGAAGGTGTAGAAAATCAGCGAGCCACCGGCGGTGTAGCCGAGCACGGTGATGAACGCAGCCTTGTGGTCGCGGAACAGCGCACTGATGCTGCCGGCGTCCTTGTGCTCACGCGTTTCCTTGTTGGTGGTTTCTTTCAGCGAGCGACGCAGGAACAGCGAAATAAGCGCCGCTACCGCCCCGACCACGAACGGGATCCGCCAGCCGTAGGCACGCAATTCTTCTTCAGAAAGGAACTGTTGCAGGATCACCACCAGCAGCACCGCCAGCAGTTGCCCGCCGATCAGGGTCACGTACTGGAACGAGGCGAAGAACCCGCGCTGGCCCTTGAGCGCGACTTCGCTCATGTAGGTCGCGGTGGTGCCGTACTCACCGCCCACCGACAGGCCTTGCAGCAGACGCGCGAACAACAGCAGCAGCGGCGCCCAGACGCCGATGTCCTTGTAGGTCGGCAGACAGGCGATCAACAACGAGCCGAAGCACATCATCAGGATCGAGATCAGCATCGAGTTCTTGCGCCCGTGCTTGTCCGCGACCCGGCCGAAAATCCAGCCGCCGATCGGTCGCATCAGGAACCCGGCGGCGAACACGCCTGCCGTGTTGACCAGTTGCACCGTGGGGTTGTCGGAGGGGAAAAACGCCGGGGCGAAGTAGATCGCGCAGAAAGCGTAGACGTAGAAGTCGAACCATTCGACGAGGTTGCCGGACGAGGCACCGACAATGGCAAAGATGCGCTTGCTGCGCTCTTCACCGGTGTAATGGGAGGTGGTGGTTGTCATTGTTTTTTCACTCGATAGGGACAGTGAGAGTCTAGACACACTTCGCAACAGTCCCGTTCCGCATTGGATCACCAACCAGACCCGATCTCTGATCGTTCCCACGCAGAGCGTGGGAACGATCAGTATCCGGTTCAATAATCGAAGAACACCGTCTCGGCATCAGTGCCCTGCAGAATCACATTCCACTGATAGACACCCGCCGCATCCGGCTTCGCCAGCAACGTATCGCGGCGTTCGGCCGGTACGCATTCGAGCAGCGGATCATTGACGTTCGCCGGATCGCCCTCGAAATAAATCCGCGTCAGCAAGTGCTTCACCAGCCCGCGCGCAAACACCAGCACCACCAGATGCGGCGCCTGGGTCGTGCCTTTCAGGCCTTCGACCGTGCCCGGCTTGATGGTGGTGAAACGGAAGCGCCCATCGGCATCTACTGGCACCCGGCCGAAGCCTTCGAAATTCGGGTCGAGCGGTTTGGCCTGCTCGTCTTCCGGGTGATCGTATTTGCCGGCGGCGTTGGCCTGCCAGACTTCGAGCATGGCGTCGTTGACGACGTCGCCGTTGCCGTCCACCACTTGGCCGGTGATCGCCACGCGCTGACCGAGGGTCAGTTCGTTGGCCAGGTTTTCACGGTTCAGCCAGGTCAGGCCGATGTGGTAATACGGCCCGACGGTGTGGGACGTGGTCGCAGTCAGGGTCATCTCATTTCTCCATCGGCGTGGCTTCGCGGCCGCGCAGCACGATGTCCCAGCGATAAGCGAGGGCGTAGGACGGAATGGTTTTTTCCAGATCGAAAGCGGCGATCAGGCGTTCCTTGGCCGAGGTGTCCGGCACACAGTTGTAGATCGGGTCGTAGGCCAGCAGCGGATCGCCCGGGAAATACATTTGCGTGACCAGACGGGTCAGGATGCTCGGCCCGAACAGCGAGAAATGCACATGCGCCGGGCGCCAGGCGTTGTGGTGGTTGCCCCACGGATAAGCGCCGGGCTTGATGGTCTGGAACTGATACCAGCCGTCGGCGTCGGTCACGGTGCGACCGGTGCCGGTGAAATTCGGATCCAGCGGTGCATCGTGCAGGTCACGGGCGTGGTTGTAGCGACCGGCGGCGTTGGCCTGCCAGATCTCCACCAGAATCCCCGGCACCGGTAGACCGTCTTCGTCGAGCACGCGCCCGTGAATGATGATCCGCTCGCCGAGGGGTTCACCCTGATGCTGGGCGGTCAAATCGTTGTCGGTATCGGCCACACGCTCGGCGCCGATGGTCGGGCCGGTGATTTCCGACAGCGAATGCGGCAGGAACACCAACGGCTTGGACGGCGAGCGCAGATTGGTGGATTGATAGGTCGGATGCAGGTACGGCGGCTGGGTGCCTTCCTGCGGGCGGCGGTAACCAGGCTTGTCAGTCATTTCGCTTTCCTCTGTTCTTTTTCGTCACGGCTTGCGTCAGACGCGTTCGATGGCCAGGGCCAGACCCTGGCCGACACCGACGCACATGGTCGCCAGACCTTTCTTGCCACCGGATTTTTCCAGCTGATGCAGCGCGGTCAGCACCAGTCGCGCACCGCTCATGCCCAACGGGTGGCCCAAGGCAATCGCGCCACCGTTCGGGTTGACCTGGGCCGCGTCGTCCGCCAGCCCCAACTCGCGTAATACCGCCAGACCCTGGCTGGCAAACGCTTCGTTGAGTTCGATCACATCGAAATCGCTGACCGCCACGCCGAGGCGTTCGGTGAGTTTGCGCACCGCCGGCACCGGGCCGATGCCCATCACCCGTGGCGCGACCCCAGCGCTGGCCATACCGAGCACTTTGGCGCGAGCGGTCAGGCCGTGTTTTTTCACCGCTTCCGCCGAGGCCAGAATCAGCGCGGCGGCACCGTCGTTGACGCCTGAAGCGTTGCCGGCGGTGACTGTCTTGTCCGGGCCGTTGACCGGTTTCAATTTGGTCAGGGCTTCAAGCGTGGTGTCGGCGCGAGGGTGTTCGTCCTGGCTGACCACGGTTTCGCCCTTCTTGTGGGCGATCCGCACTTCGACGATTTCCTCGGCGAAGTAGCCGGCAGCCTGGGCAGCGGCCGTACGTTGCTGACTGCGCAGGGCGAAAGCGTCCTGATCTTCGCGCGACACTTTATAGTCGTCGGCGACGTTGTCGGCGGTCTGCGGCATCGCATCGACGCCGTACTGCGCCTTCATCAACGGGTTGATGAAACGCCAGCCGATGGTGGTGTCTTCCAGCTTCATGTTGCGCGAGAACGCCGCATCAGCCTTGCCCATCACGAACGGTGCGCGGGACATCGACTCGACGCCACCGGCAATCGCCAGCTCCATTTCACCGCTGGCGATGGCGCGGAACGCGGTGCCGATGGCATCCATGCCCGACGCGCAGAGGCGATTGAGGGTGACGCCCGGCACGGTCTCCGGCAGACCGGCCAGCAGCAGCGCCATGCGCGCCACGTTGCGGTTGTCTTCACCGGCCTGGTTGGCGCAGCCGAGGAATACCTCGTCGATGGCGCTCCAGTCCACCGACGGATTGCGCTCCATCAGGGCCTTGATCGGCACGGCGGCCAGGTCGTCGGCGCGAACCGCCGCCAGACCGCCACCGAAACGACCAATGGGGGTACGAATCGCATCGCAGATATAAACGTCACGCATCATGCTTCTCCCGGTGCCTGGCCGTGGGCCGCTGCGGTGCGCGCTTCGAGATCGCGCAGCGCAGTCAGTTCGACTTCGGTCGGTTCAGCGGTGGTTGCAACGCTGTCGGCAAAACGGATCGGCCAACCGGTGGCGGCGACCACTTGCTCGCGAGTCACGCCCGGGTGCAGTGCGGTGACCACGAACTCGTGGGTGCCCTCTTCCGGCTCCATGATGCACAGGTCGGTGATGATCCCGACCGGGCCGGCACCCGGCAGGCCCAGACGTTTGCGCGAATCGCCGCCCTCGCCATGGCCGACCGAGGTAATGAAATCGAGCTTGTCGACAAACGAACGCGCCGACTGTTTAAGGATGATCAGCACGCTCTTGGCAGAACCAGCAATTTCCGGCGCGCCACCGGCACCCGGCAGGCGTACTTTCGGCTGGTGATAGTCGCCGACCACAGTGGTGTTGATGTTGCCAAAACGGTCGACCTGGGCTGCACCGAGGAAACCGACGTCGATGCGCCCGCCCTGCAGCCAGTAGCGAAAAATCTCACCGGTCGGCACAACAGTGTCCGCGGTTTCTGCCAGTTCGCCGTCACCGATCGACAGTGGCAATACGCTGGGTTTGGCGCCGATCGGGCCGGATTCGTAGATCAGCACTACGTCCGGCGACGAGGTCAGGCGCGCCAGGTTGGCGGCTTTCGACGGCAGGCCGATGCCGACGAAGCACACCGAGCCGTTCTGCAGGCGACGGGCCGCGGCAACGGTCATCATTTCGTTGGTGGTGTAAGTCATTACTTGGCCTCCGAAGCAGCGGCCAACTTGGCCTGGAACTCGCTGAAGTCAGCGCAGCCATGGATGTATTCGTTGATCCACGCGGTAAACGTCTCACGGTCGCGGGCGATCGGATCCCACGCCTGATAGAAGCGGTTGTCACGCTCGGTGTAACCGTGGGCGTACGACGGATGCGCGCCACCGGGTACATGGCAGACCGCGCTCAAGGCCCAGGTCGGCAGCACGCAGGCGTTCATCGGCGCGTTGAGGTTGTCGACGATTTCTTCGACGGTGACGATGCAGCGTTTGGCGGCCAGTGCGGCTTCTTTTTGCACACCGAGAATGCCCCACAGCAGCACGTTGCCCTGACGGTCGGCTTTCTGGGCGTGGATCACGGTCACGTCCGGGCGCACCGACGGCACCGCCGCCAGCACTTCACCGGTGAACGGGCAAGTCACGGATTTGATCAGCGGGTTGACCTTCGGCAGGTCGGAACCGGCGTAGGCCCGCAGCACCGCGAACGGTAAGCCGGAGGCGCCGGCGACGTAGGCATTGGCCAGGTCGGCATGGCTGTGTTCTTCGATTTCCAGCGCATGCGGCCATTGCTTCTCGACCGCGTCGCGCAGACGGTGCAGCGAACCCACGCCAGGGTTGCCGCCCCAGGAGAAGATCAGCTTGCGTGCACAGCCGGCGCCGATCAGTTGGTCGTAGATCAGGTCAGGCGTCATCCGCACCAGGGTCAGATCTTTCTTGCCCTGACGAATGATTTCATGACCCGCCGCCGTAGGGATCAGGTGAGTGAAGCCTTCGAGCGCGACGGTATCGCCGTCGTTGACGAATTGCTTCACCGCGTCGTGCAGCGAAAGGATCTCAGCCATGGAGCGGGCTCCCGTTTTTGTAATGAATCGCCAGTGAATAAAAAGGCGCGAGGTTCTGCGCCGGAGTCACTGAAGATTAAGCCGCTGATTTTCGCCAAACAATCCGATAATCGACTGAGTGTTCGTTTATCGAACAGATTGTTATCTGCCTAATGATCACTCCCGCACCGCGTGCGGGAGAGCCGCTGATCGTTCCCACGCTCTGCGTGGGAATGCAGCCCGGGACGCTCCGCGTCCCTTCCGAAGCGGAACGCGGAGCAACCTCTGCGGCCAGTTCGACGTGGGAACGATCCTGCAATGAAACTCAGGTCGCGTCCGCGTGACTGACCAGCCCCTTGATCACCACCGCTGCCGTGGCCAGGCCCGCCGGAATCACCAACGCTGTCAGCACCTGTTCGAAATTCCAGCCCAGGCCCAACAGAGTCGCACCCATCCACGCCCCGAGAATCGCGCCGAACCGGCCGATCCCGAGCATCCATGACACACCGGTCGCCCGGCCCTGCGTCGGATAAAACCGCGCCGCCAATGACGGCATCGCCGATTGCGCGCCGTTGACACACATGCCCGCCACCAGCACCAACGTCGCCAGCAGCGTGATGTTGCCCAGACTCTGCCCCACCGCGTAGGCGAACACCCCGGCCAGCAGGTAGAAAATGCCGATGACCTTGTGCGGATTGAAGCGGTCCATCGCCCAGCCCACGCCGACCGCACTCAACACCCCGCCGAACTGGAACAGCGCGCCGATAAACGCCGCCTGCTCCATGCTCGCGCCGCTGTCGCGCATCAGGGTCGGCAGCCAGCTGGTCAGCAGGTAAACAATCACCAGGCCCATGAAGTAGGTCAGCCACAGCAGCAACGTGCCGACGCTGTAGGTACCGGAGAAAATCACCGCGAACACATTGCGCGCTTTGACGGTTTTCTGTTCCGGCACACTGAAACTCGCAGCCTGAGCGACTATGGCCGGGTCAATGGGGGCGAGGGTCCTGCGCACCTTGTCGGTGCCACGATTGCGCACCACCAGATAACGCGCCGATTCCGGCAGCCAGAGCAGCAGCACCACGGTGAGGATCAGCGGCAGGATCCCGCCGATAAGCAACAGGCTGTGCCAGCCGAATGCCGGGATCAACTTGGCCGAAATAAACCCGCCACCGGCCATGCCCAGGTTGAAGCCGCAGAACATGCTGGTCACCAACAGGGACTTCTTGCGCTCCGGGGTGTATTCCGACAATAGCGTGGTGGCGTTCGGCATGCCGGCGCCCAGTCCCAGACCAGTGAGGAAACGCAGCACCAGCAACTGATCGACGTTGGTGGCGTAGGCCGAAGCCAGGCTGAAGGCGCCGAACAGAAATACCGCGCCGACCAGTACGACTTTTCGCCCGAAGCGGTCAGCCAGCGGCCCGGAACCCAGCGCACCGAAGACCATGCCGATCAGCGCGGCACTCATCACCGGGCCGAGGCTGGCGCGGTCGATGCCCCAGTCCTGGGACAGGGCCGGCGCGATAAAACCCATGGCCGCGGTGTCGAGGCCATCGAGGAACACAATCAGGAAACACAGGATCACCACGCGCCACTGATAGCGCGAGATCGGTTGGGCATTGATGAAGGACTGCACGTCGAGGCAGTGACCTACAGCGGACTGAGGCTGGTTCATTATTTTTATTCCACGCAAGAAAACGCAGTCGAACGGCGGCCGGCCAGAGAGCGGCACGGTCACAACTATATAAGGAAGAAATCAGGCGTTGCGCTAATACCGGCAACAGGAACGGGAGCGGCGACAGTCGGGGAACGTGCGCATGGGAAGTTGCCTCTTGTCATTATTATGGGAGTCGACAATCCGGCGGGCTCATTCAGATTCGCGCCGGATGACGCTGCCGCGACATTAATGATCCGGGGGTTTTAGCGTCAATTCGATAAACGCAACTCTGTGCGTTTATCGAACAGCTTCATCAGGCGAACAACTGCGCACTGAGGTCGCGGCTGGCGCTCAACAGACCGGGCAAAAAGCGCTGCTCCAGCTCGGTGCGGCTGACGCGACCGGCGTGGGTGCTGACGTTGAGCGCGGCCACCACCTGGCCGGACGCGTCGTACACCGGCACGGCAATCGAGCGCAGACCCTGTTCCAGTTCCTGATCGACGATGCACCAGCCCTGCTGCCGGACTTCCTGCAGACATTCGAGCAAGGCGTCTGCGGTGTGAATGGTGCGGCTGGTCTTGGCCACCAGTTCGGCGTGGTCGAGGTATTCGCGCAGCGAGGTGTCGTCCAGCGCCGCCAGCAGAATCCGCCCCATGGACGTGCAGTACGCCGGCAAACGCCCGCCCACCGAGAGGTCCACCGAAATCAGACGCTGAGTGGTCGCCGAACGGGCGATGTAGAGAATGTCGTCGCCTTCCAGCGTGGCCATGTTGCAGGCCTCGTGCAGTTGCTCGCTCATGCGGTCGAGGTACGGCTGGGCCGAGACCGCCAGCGGCGTCGACGACAGATAGGCGTGACCGAGGGTCAGCACTTTGGGCAGAAGCGAATAAGTGCGCCCGTCGGTGGTGGCGTAGCCGAGTTTGATCAGTGTGTGCAGGCAACGGCGCACGGCGGCGCGGGGAATTTCCGTGCGGTGGCTGATCTGGGCGATGGTCAGGTGGCGCTTGCGCTCCTGAAACGCCTGCACCACCGCCAGGCCACGGGCCAGGGAGGTCATGAAATCCGGATCACCAGTCAGGGCCTGGATACGCTTGGCCGGCGAAGCGACGATCGGCGGCGCTACCGAGGTGAAGGAATTGCGCATTTGATCGTTCATGTCAGGTCCTTTTTTCTTGTTCGGATCAACGGCTATACAAACGGCTCGCCGGCGGTTACACAAGCGACAGACCGCCAACACCGGGCGATTATCGAACCGTCGACCGATAATCGCAATCATCCTCTCCTCTTTGGCTGGGCTGTGCAGAGCGGATTTGAACTAGGGAAGCCTGCGGAATTTAAGCGCCTTAGTTGTTCGACTAAATGGCGCCAGAAACCAAACACTGCGCAACAAGGATGCAACTATCGATGAAAGTTGCACGTCACAAAACAATCACACATCCGGAACCGTTTTTAATTTGGCAAAGATAGTCAATCCCGATTCGGCCGCTATAATGCACCTCAGCGACACCGCGCTTTTTTTGCAGACGGTGTCGCTCGCTGGCGCGATGTCCATCGCCGCCAGCCCCGGCCAGCGCCTGATGCTCATTACTGATGCACCGCCAGCGCGCTCGCTGAAACAGGAAACTGATGCTGCGTCAGTTTTAATCTGGTGCCGTAGCCGCCTGCAACATGGAAGTCCTGACCGCTTCCCGACAATAGCGCTGCCTGCACAGGCAAGCGCTTGTTGGCGAACCGGTTAAATCATCCGTTGCAGTGCGTTCACCAGACATTTATCTCAACTCATACAGGTAGCACTGTGACGAAAGACGAACTGCGCGCGGAACTTGAGCGCCAGGAACAACGTTACAAGGAAGTTTACGGCGGGGAAGTCACCACCTACGCCGCCCAGCCCGAACCAGAACGCAAAGCCTGGCGTAAACGCCCTACCGTTCAGGATCAGGTCTTCCAGCAAGAACTGAAAAAAATGGAAGAGGAACTCAAAGCCGAAGAGCCTTGAAGCCGTCCCTTCCATCTTTCGAGGGTAAGCGTACTCACCGGGTTACAAGCACGGTGGACTGACGATGCCTTGCGCGCCCGCTACCCGCGGGCAGCGGCCAACTCCCCTGTATTGCACAGGTTTGGAGCATGTCAGACGTGTTTCCAAGATATTTCATACAAGCTTCTGGCCCCTCCCGACAACCGGCCAACCCGCCGGCTCTTCACGTTTTTCTTAACTGAATCAATGACTTGCAAAACCGCGTAAAAAGCTGGGGTAATGCCCTCTGATACAAATTAATTCGTTGAAGAATGTTACCGATGAGCAGGTAGGGGATCGATTTCCAGTCTTTTCTGGCATAATCGCGCCCCCTTATGACCGGGTCAGAAAACCTTCATGATCGATTTATTCAGCGGACTGGATGCCTGGGTGCTTGTGAGCCTCCTGCTCGCCCTGACATTTGTCCTCGCCTTCGAGTTCATCAATGGATTTCATGACACCGCTAACGCGGTAGCCACTGTTATCTACACCAAAGCGATGCCGCCTCACCTGGCGGTGTTCTTCTCGGGCGTGTTCAACTTCCTCGGCGTATTGCTGGGCGGCGTTGGCGTGGCGTATGCCATCGTGCACCTGCTGCCGGTAGAACTGTTGATCAACGTGAACACCGGCCATGGTCTGGCAATGGTGTTCTCGCTGCTCGCCGCCGCGATCGCCTGGAACCTGGGCACCTGGTACTTCGGTATCCCGGCCTCCAGTTCGCACACACTGATCGGCTCGATCCTCGGTGTCGGCCTGGCCAACGCCCTGATCAACGAAATCCCATTGGCCGACGGGGTCAACTGGCAGAAAGCGATCGACATTGGCGCCTCGCTGGTGTTCTCGCCGATGGCCGGCTTCCTGATCGCCGCACTGGTGCTGATCGGCCTGAAATGGTGGCGCCCGCTGTCGAAGATGCACAAGACGCCGGAACAGCGCCGCAAGATCGACGACAAGAAGCACCCACCGTTCTGGAACCGTCTGGTCCTGGTGATCTCGGCCATGGCCGTGAGCTTCGTGCACGGCTCCAACGACGGCCAGAAAGGTATCGGCCTGATCATGCTGGTACTGATCGGTATCGTGCCTGCGCAGTTCGTACTCGACCTGAACAGCACCACCTACCAGATCGAACGCACTCGCGACGCGACCCTGCACCTGAGCCAGTTCTACAAGCGCAACGCCGATACCCTGGGCGAATTCCTGGCCCTGGGCAAAAGCGTGGAAGGCGACCTGCCGGAGAAATTCCGTTGCAACCCGCAACAGACCGAACCGACCATCGCCGCCCTGCTCGACACGCTCAAAGGTGTAGCTGACTACCACTCGCTGTCCGCTGAAAGCCGCATCGAAGTGCGTCGCTACCTACTCTGCCTGGACGACACCGCGAAGAAAGTCAGCAAACTGCCAGGCCTCGCCGCTCGTGAAAAAGCCGACCTGGACAAACTGCGCAAAGACCTGACCACCACCACCGAATACGCCCCGTTCTGGGTGATTCTGGCGGTAGCGCTGGCCCTGGGCCTGGGCACCATGGTCGGTTGGAAACGCGTGGTACTGACCATCGGTGAGAAGATCGGCAAGCAAGGCATGACCTATTCCCAAGGCATGTCGGCCCAGATCACCACCGCCAGCCTGATCGGCATGGCCAACATCTTCAGCCTGCCGGTGTCCACCACCCACGTCCTCTCCTCGGGCGTGGCCGGCACCATGGTCGCCAACAAAAGCGGCCTGCAAGGCGGCACGGTGAAAACCATCCTGCTGGCCTGGGTCCTGACCCTGCCGGCCACCGTGGCCCTGTCGGCCGGCCTGTTCTGGCTGGCGTCGAAGGCGCTGGGGAGCTGATAGACCGCTGTAATGAAGAAGGCGTGATTCGAAAGGATCACGCCTTTTTTGTTGCCTTCAGAAATGGGACGCAGAGCGTCCCGGGCTGCATTCCCACGCAGAGCGTGGGAACGATCAAATCAACATCCCACGCTTGCCTTTGCCTTTGCTTCCACCACTCAACACGATGAGCGTTAGCTCGAGTAAAGCTTTTGACGTGCCGGCCCCTTCGGAAGGCTGAGTGGAGGGATTTATCCGGGGGTGGGAGCGCAGCGACCGTGCGGCGAAGCCGCATGCATCGAGAGGAGGTGCAGCGAAGCAAACCGTAGGCGATGCCCCCGGATGAATCCCGGAACGAAGGAACGCCGAGCCTCAGCGAGGCGCCGAACGCAGGGGCCCAGCCTTTTGCTTACTTTTCGGCGTTTGGAAAAGTGAGCCGCTGTAAGAGCGGAACCGCCAGCGGCAACACCCGCAGAAACGGATATTCACCCAAAACTCCAAGAGCATGGTCGGCCCAAAGGCCGCCAAGAAGACAAAAAAAAGGGCAACCGAAGTTGCCCAAAATGCCTTGCGTGCTCATCAAACCCGGAAGAATCAAGGCTTCTTGCGCTTGTTCGCATCCTTCCAGATAAAAAATCCAAACCCTGCAAAAAACAGAACCATCAGCCCCACAGTCAGGACCCCGGCAAACACCACGTTATCGAAAAACATGACTGGCCTCCTGGCCCCTGCTCTGCTGCGATGGAGCTAAGTTAACCAATCAGGCAGGCGCAGGAATTGACCGGGATCAATGCCGGTCAATACGCAGAAGAAAGGAGGGAAAATAACTGACCTGCATCAACGGATGCAGAGGAGATCAACGCTTTTTCGGTTTGTTTTTCGGCTTTTTCTTCGGTTTACCCAAAGGCATGGCCTGCTCGAAAGCCTGGCGAACTTCATTCAGGCGCTTCTCGTTGAGGTCATGCACCCGCTTGGCGCGTTCGGTGTTGAGGTCAATCAGCTTGTCGTCTTGGCTCATGGCGTTCGGTGCATCGCTTGGACTGAATCACAACTGCCGGATCTCCGACAGGACTGCGCCAATAATGCGGCCTGACGCAAGCGCTGACCAGCCACTGACCTGAACGCTCTACAACAATTCATGTACCGCCCACCGGATTTGCCCGCACAATCGGCACCTCGCCCTGAACCCGAAGGATCTGCGCCGTGCCCCTGCATCAGGATCTGCCACCGCTGATGGCCTTGCGCGCCTTCGAGGCCGTGGCCCGCCATTTGAGTTTCATCAAGGCTGCCGATGAGCTGTCGGTGACCCAAAGCGCGATCAGCCATCAGGTGCACAAACTCGAAGAATTCCTCGATCAGCGACTGTTCGTGCGCCGCACCCGGGCGATTGATCTGACACCCGCCGGCGAACATTACTACCGGCAGATCGAACCGGCCCTCGCTGCGATTGCCGCCGCCACCCTCCACCTGCGCGGCGAACGCCCCACCAACCTGCGCATCGGTCTGCTCGCCTCTTTCGCGACCCTGTGGCTGGCACCGCGTCTGGCGGATTTCAACGCGAAATACCCGAACATCCATGTCGAACTGCTGCCCGCCGTGCAACTGGCCGACGTCGACGCAGGCGAGGTGGATCTGGCGATCCGCTACGGCAAGGGCGGCTGGCCGAAAGTCGAGGCCCGCCGGTTCATGGGCGAAACCCTGATGCCGGTATGCAGCCCGGCCTTCAAGGCCAAGGGCGTGAGCAACGGACCGTTGCTGATGGCCAAATCGCGCCAGCCATTTGAATGGATCGACTGGCAGCAAAACAGCGGCATCGATCTGGCTCATGTGCCCAGCGTCATGCTGCACGACTACAACATCGTCGTCGAAGCGGCCGTCGCTGGTCAGGGCATTGCCATGGGCCGTCAACGAATGATCGAACGGCGGATCAAGGACGGCGCGTTGGTGCCAGCCTTCGACACGCCGCCGATGCTCGGCGAGATCGGTTATTGGCTGGTCACCCCGCAACGCCCGCCCACGCCGGCAGTGCAAAGTTTCTGCGAGTGGCTGGAGGAAACGGCCAACGCATGAGTTTTTTGGATGCGTCGGATTAAATCTATCCGTTTGTCGCCCTCCGCTCGCGCCAACATGCTGAAGCCCTCACTCAGGAGGACTTCCCATGACCGATTCCCTCAGCCAAAGTGTGCAACAACTCGGCCTGCGCCTGCCCGAACCGAGCCAGCCGATCGCCAATTACGTCAACCATGTGCTCAGCCAGAATCAGTTGTTCATCTCCGGGCAGATTCCATTGCTCGACGGCAAACCTGCGTTCATCGGGCGTCTGGGCGAAGCGATTTCCGACGAGGAAGGAGTTAAAGCCGCTGAACTGGCTGCCCTGGGCCTGCTCGCCCAGTTGAGCCATGCGCTGGGCGATGACCTGTCGAAACTGGTGCGCATCCTGCGCCTCGGGGTGTTCGTGGCCGCCACGCCGGACTTCAAGGCTCAGGGCGCCGTCGCCAACGGCGCCTCGAACCTGCTGGTCAACGCCCTCGGCGACAAGGGCCGACACGTGCGCACCGCGGTCGGCGTGGCGAGCCTGCCGGCCGGCGTTGCGGTGGAAATCGACGCGATCTTCGAGCTCAAGCCGTGAACAACGATGACCTCTCGCGCCTGCGCGCCGTCACCCCCGGTTGCGCTCAGGTGTTCCACTTCAACCACGCCGGCGCCTCGCTGCCAAGCCAGGCCACCCTCAATGCAGTGATCGAACAGCTGCAACGCGAAGCGCTCGGCGGGCCAATGGAAGCGGCGGACAACCGGGTACAGGAACGCGCGCGCAACGCGGCCGCCGCCCTGCTCAACGCTGAACCCGAGGATGTCGCCTTCGCCAGCAGCGGCTCGGCGGCCTGGAGCCAGGCGTTCAACGCGCTGGGGCCGTGGCAGCCCGGCGAGCGGATTCTGGTGGGCCGCCATGAATGGGCCGGCAATCTGGCGTGCATGGCCGAAGCGGTGAAGGCCGGCGCGCGGCTCGAAGTGATTCCTTGTGACGCCCACGGGGCAGTCGACCCGCAAGCCCTGGCGCAGATGATCGACGGCCAGGTCCGCCTGATCGCCCTGACCTGGCTGCCGGCCAACGGTGGCCTGATCAACCCCGCCGCGCAGATCGGCAGCGTGGCGCGGCGTCACGGCATCCCTTATTTCATCGATGCCGGTCAGGCGCTGGGGCAGTTGCCTTGCGATGTTCAAGACTTGCAGTGCGACGTGCTCAAGGGTGCCGGACGCAAGTTCCTGCGCGGGCCGCGCGGCACGGCGTTGATGTACATCCGGGCGCAATTTCTGCAACGACTGCTCCCCGTGCACCGCGATGTATTGTCGGCGCCCTGGGATGGCAAGCGCTTTACCCTGCGTGACGACGCCCGCCGCTTTGAAACTAGCGAGGTGTCGCTGGCGCTACTGGCCGGGCTGGCCAATGCGCTGGAGGAGCACAATCGCCTCGGCGCGTTCGCGATCCGCCAACGCATCGCACACCTGAGCAATGGACTGCGCCAACGCCTGAAGGCGATTCCCGGCCTGACGCTGCGGAATCTTGGCGCGGCCAATCAACAATCCGGGCTGATCGCCTTCACGCTGGAAGGCTGGGACAGTGTTGCGCTCAAACAGACATTGGCCGAACGACGAATCAACATCGGCGCCAATGGCGTGGCCTACACTCCGCTGGACATGCAGGCGCGCGGGCTGACGAATATCGCGCGGGTCTCGGTGAGTTACTTGAACACACAAGAAGAGATCGACGTGCTGCTGGAAAATTTGATGGAGCTGGCAACCCGGCCTCAGATTTCGATGTCGACCCAAAGCCCCTGACGTGGCTGATCTTCCATCAGCGGCGCCACCGGAACGGTGTTGTCGGCATTCAATTCGGTGCCGGGCACGGCAAGGTGCGCTTCCGGGTCGTCGTCGGCTTCGCGGCGCCGGCGATCGCGTTCCTGCTGGCGGCGCTGCTCTTCGCGCAGCAGATAGCCGTCCTCTTCCGGGTCGCGCTTTTGCAGGTCGATGGTGCTTTCGTTGGAGCTTTCCTGCACCGGCACCACAGGGGGAATATCCGGTCGCTGGCGGATCGGATCCTGCTGGGAGGTGATCGGCACGGCGCTCAGGGGGAGCATCGGTGGCAGCATATGAAGGGTCTCCTGTCAGCAGGTTATCGGCGGCGCCAGGGGGGCCTTGAGCCATCGGTCGCAAACTTGTGACCGGTTTGGCACTCAGGGGTGCCGCAACATCCCGTAAAACCGATGCATGACCTAATCTTCCCTGCAATTGGCCGATTGCGGTTAAAAGCCGGGCCGAGGCTCCTTATCCTTTGGCCTCGAGCCCTCATTCCGTTAAGATAGCCCGCTTTTTCAAGGTGGGAGTCAGGCAGCATGGCGCAGCAGTATCAACCGGGGCAACGCTGGATCAGTGACAGCGAAGCAGAGCTTGGTTTAGGCACCGTTCTGGCACAGGACGGCCGCTTGTTGACCGTGCTTTACCCGGCCACTGGCGAAACTCGCCAGTACGCGCTACGGAATGCGCCCCTCACCCGCGTGCGGTTCTCGCCGGGCGATTCGATCACTCACTTCGAAGGCTGGAAGATGACTGTCCAGCAGGTCGACGACGTCGACGGCCTGATGGTCTACCACGGCCTCAACGCGCAGAACGAAGCGGTCACCCTGCCGGAAACCCAACTGTCGAACTTCATTCAGTTCCGTCTGGCCAGCGACCGTCTGTTCGCCGGCCAGATCGACCCGCTGGCGTGGTTCTCCCTGCGTTATCACACCCTGGAACACACCAGCCGCCAGTTGCAGTCTTCGCTCTGGGGCCTGGGCGGCGTGCGCGCACAACCGATCGCCCACCAGTTGCACATTGCCCGTGAAGTCGCCGACCGCATCGCGCCGCGCGTATTGCTGGCAGACGAAGTGGGTCTGGGCAAGACCATCGAAGCCGGTCTGGTGATCCATCGCCAGCTGCTGTCGGGCCGCGCCAACCGCGTGCTGATCCTGGTGCCGGAAAACCTCCAGCACCAATGGCTGGTGGAAATGCGCCGCCGCTTCAACCTGCAGGTCGCGCTGTTCGACGAAGAACGCTTCATCGAAAGCGATGCCACCAACCCGTTCGAAGACACCCAACTGGCCCTGGTGGCACTGGAGTGGCTGGTCGACGATGAAAAGGCGCAGGACGCCCTGTTCGCTGCCGGTTGGGACCTGATGGTGGTCGACGAAGCCCACCACTTGGTGTGGCACGAAGACAAAGTCAGCCCGGAATATTCGCTGGTTGAACAGCTGGCCGAGGTCATTCCCGGCGTGCTGCTGCTCACCGCCACCCCGGAACAACTCGGTCAGGACAGCCACTTCGCCCGTCTGCGCCTGCTCGACCCGAACCGTTTCCATGACCTGGCCGCCTTCCGCGCCGAGAGCGAAAACTATCGCCCGGTGGCCGAAGCCGTTCAGGAGCTGCTGGACAAGGGGCGCCTGTCGCCGGCCGCGCACAAGACCATCCACGGTTTCCTCGGCAACGAAGGTGAAGCCCTGCTCACCGCCGTCAACGATGGCGACACCGAAGCCAGCGCCCGCCTCGTGCGTGAACTGCTCGACCGCCACGGCACCGGCCGCGTGCTGTTCCGTAATACCCGCGCCGCCGTGCAGGGCTTCCCGGAGCGCAAGCTGCACCCGTACCCGCTGCCGTGCCCGGACGAATACCTCGAACTGCCGCTGGGCGAACACGCCGAGCTGTACCCGGAAGTCAGCTTCCAGGCCCAGCCGGACGCCAGCGAAGAAGAACGCTGGTGGAAATTCGACCCGCGCGTCGAGTGGCTGATCGACCAGCTGAAAATGCTCAAGCGCACCAAAGTGCTGGTGATCTGCGCCCACGCCGAAACCGCGATGGACCTGGAAGACGCCCTGCGCGTGCGCTCCGGCATCCCGGCCACGGTGTTCCACGAAGGCATGAACATCCTCGAGCGTGACCGCGCCGCCGCCTACTTCGCCGACGAAGAGTTCGGCGCGCAGGTGCTGATCTGCTCGGAAATCGGCAGTGAAGGTCGCAACTTCCAGTTCGCCCACCACCTGGTGCTGTTCGATCTGCCGTCGCACCCGGACCTGCTGGAACAGCGGATCGGTCGTCTCGACCGGATCGGCCAGAAGCACATCATCGAACTGCACGTGCCGTACCTGGAAACCAGCCCGCAAGAGCGCCTGTTCCAGTGGTACCACGAAGCGCTGAACGCGTTCCTCAACACCTGCCCGACCGGCAACGCCTTGCAGCATCAGTTCGGCCCGCGCCTGCTGCCGCTGCTTGAAGAAGCCGACGATGGCGAGTGGCAAGCGCTGATCGACGAGGCGCGCACCGAGCGCGAACGTCTGGAAGCCGAGCTGCACACCGGTCGCGACCGTCTGCTGGAGCTCAACTCCGGCGGCGCCGGCGAAGGTGAGGCGCTGGTCGAGGCCATCCTCGAGCAGGACGACCAGTTCGCCCTGCCGATCTACATGGAAACCCTGTTCGACGCCTTCGGCATCGACAGCGAAGACCATTCGGAAAACGCCCTGATCCTCAAGCCGAGCGAGAAGATGCTCGACGCCAGCTTCCCGCTGGGCGACGACGAAGGTGTGACCATCACCTACGACCGTAACCAGGCGCTGTCGCGCGAAGACATGCAGTTCATCACCTGGGAACACCCGATGGTGCAGGGCGGCATGGACCTGGTGCTGTCCGGTTCGATGGGCAACACCGCCGTTGCGCTGATCAAGAACAAGGCGCTCAAGCCAGGCACTGTTTTGCTGGAATTGCTCTACGTCAGCGAAGTGGTTGCCCCGCGTTCGCTGCAATTGGGCCGCTACCTGCCGCCGGCCGCACTGCGCTGCCTGCTCGACGCCAACGGCAACGACCTGTCGTCGCGCGTGGCGTTCGAAACCCTCAACGATCAACTGGAAAGCGTGCCGCGCGCCAGCGCCAACAAGTTCATCCAGGCCCAGCGCGATCAGCTGACGCCACGGATCAACGCCGGTGAAGACAAGGTCACTCCGCGTCACGCCGAGCGTGTGGCCGAGGCCCGCCGCCGTCTGGCAGCCGACACCGACGAAGAACTGGCACGCCTGACCGCGTTGCAGGCGATCAACCCGACCGTACGCGACAGCGAACTGGATGCCCTGCGCAAGCAGCGCGAACAAGGTCTGGCAATGCTCAACAAGGCAGCGCTGCGACTGGAAGCGATCCGGGTGCTGGTGGCGGGTTAGACCGTCCTGCTCCATCGCCAAAAACGAAAAGGCCCGCAGTGATGCGGGCCTTTTTGTTTGCCTGTCCCCCCGCCGATCGTTCCCACGCTCCGCGTGGGAATGCCTCAAGGGACGCTCCGCGTTCCAGCTCTCGAATGGGACGCAGAGCGTCCCGGGCTGCATTCCCACGCAGAGCGTGGGAACGATCAGGCGATGCAGGTCATCAAGCGGTAACGGCCTGACTCTGCGGCTCAACCACCGCCACCAGCCCGTCCTTCATCCGCTTCGCATCCCGCACAAAACAGCGCGAGGCGAGGAACAGGAACACCATGGTCAGGAACAGCGCCACCGGGATCAGGTACATCGCATCATGCAGACCGACGGCCTTGAACGCCTCGGTCATCTGCTCGGCGCCCGCCGAGGCCATCGCCGACTTGGCGAAGTGATCCGACAAACCGCCGACCACCACCGGCCCCAGACCACCGCCGAGCAAATACAACCCGGCAAAGAACAGCGCCATCGCCGTGGCCCGCAGGCGTGGCTCGACCACGTCCTGAATCGCCGTATACACGCAGGTGTAGAAGTTGTAGGCGAACAGCCAGCCAACGCTGAACACTGCGACAAACACCCCGATCTCGATGCGCCCGGCATGCAGCGCCCACGCCGTGCACAGGGTCGAGATGATCAGGCTGAACGCGGCAAACAGCAGTCGCCCGTTGGCCACCCGTTGGTGAATCTTGTCGGCTATCCAGCCGCCGAGGGTCAGGCCGATCAGCCCGGTCACACCGACGATTACCCCGGTCGCCACCGCCGCTTCCTGCAACGGCATCAGGAAATAACGCTGCAGCATCGGCACCAGGAACGAGTTGCAGGCGTAGGTCGCAAAGTTGAAGCACAATCCGGCCATCACCAGCCACAGGAAGGTCGGAATGGCGAGGACGCGGCGAATCGGCCTGTCGACTTTCTCCTGGGACACCTGCACGGTTTCCGCCGCGCCGCGCTTGGGTTCCTTGATGAAGAACATGAACACCGCCAGCACCAGCCCCGGCACGGCGGCGATGAAGAACGGCGCGCGCCAGCTGTCGAACGCCTTGACCATCCAGCCGATGGTGAAGAAGGCCAGCAGCAGCCCCAGCGGCAGGCCGAGCATGAAAATGCCCATGGCCCGGGCCCGGCGATGGGCCGGGAACAGGTCGCCGATCAGCGAGTTGGCGGCGGGCGCGTAACTGGCTTCACCGATGCCGATGCCCATGCGCACCAGCAGAAAACTCCAGAAACTGCCGACCAGACCGTTGACCGCCGTCAGCGCGCTCCAGGTCGCCAGGCCCCAGCCCATCAGTTTGCTGCGCGAACCGGTGTCAGCCATGCGCCCCAGTGGTAGCCCGGCAATTGCGTAGACCAGAGTGAACGCAGTGCCGACGATCCCCAGCTGAAAGTCGCTGAGGTGCCATTCCATGCGGATCGGCTCGATGATGATCGCCGGGATGGTGCGATCGAAGAAGTTGAACAGGTTGGCAAGGAACAGCAGGAACAGAATGCGCCAGGCATTCGCCGCTTGGGTCGAGTTCTGCATGGGTCCGTCTCTTTATTGTTATTGGGGCTTCACTGCCAACGCATCCGAGCCCGGAACCTGCAATCTAGTCACGCTCGTCGGGGCTGTCTGTGATCATTCGCAAGCCTGATGACGGGCCATGGCCGTGTAACGAAACGTAAGCCCTTGAAATGCTTCGAATCCCCCGAAAACCGGGGGTTTTGCGGAAAAATCCGGCAATGAAAAAATACTTTCTCGCCCCCCTTCCCAACGCCGTGGCAAAGCCTAGAATGGCCGCCGGATCCGTCCGGATCCTGCCGATCAATCCCTTTGATACCCCCGCCCATGTCCGAAGTCAGTCCGTGTCTGAATTGCGGTGCCTGCTGTTCCCATTTTCGTGTTTCTTTTTTCTGGGGTGAATGCGCATCCTCCGGCGGGACCGTGCCCGATGAACTGGTCACTCAGATCACGCCCAGCCGGGTCGCGATGATCGGTACCGACCGCAAGGCGCCGCGCTGTACCGCGCTGGAGGGCGAAGTCGGAAAAGCCGTGAGCTGCACGATCTACGACAAGCGTTCCAGCCCCTGCCGCGAATTTGAAGCCTCGTGGGAAAACGGCGAACAGAACACCGACTGCGACAAGGCCCGTGCCCGTTTCGGCCTGCCGCCGCTGCAACCGCACTGGAACGAAGTCGCCTGAGTTCAGATGTTTCAACGCTTAGCGCCAAACGCTATGACACTAATGCCAAAATCATTAGCACCAATGTGCCACTACCGCTTGCACGCTAAAAACCGCCTCTATACTGCAAACATTCGCCTGCGTTGATGACGCAGTAAGGACGCACTCAGAAACGGGGCATGCTATGGAGTGGCTTGGTTTGCAGTTTGTTGCCGAGCAGCCGGAGAGCGGGCAGGTCATCCTCAATTGCACACACAATCCCCTGCTGGTGCTGGTGGCCTACCTGGTCGCCTGCGCCGCGAGTTTCGCCACCCTCGACATGGCCGAACGGGTCGCCCACGCTGAAGAGCCCGGCTCGCAGCGGATATGGCGCTGGATCGGTGCCACCTGTCTGGCCGGCGGCATCTGGGCCATGCACTTCATCAGCATGCTGGCGTTCCAGGCGCCGATCGGCATTCAGTACGACCTGCCCGTGACCCTGTTTTCCCTGGTGATCGCGCTACTGGCGTCCTGGCTGGCGATGCATACCCTGAGCACGCCCCAGCCGAGCCTGCTGCAGTACCTCAAGACCGCCATCGTCATTGGTCTGGGCATCGCCGGCATGCACTACGTCGGCATGGCCGCCATCGAATCCGCCGCCTCGGCTTACTACGACCCCACTCTGTTTCTGGCCTCGATCGTGATCGCGATCGGCGCCAGCTTCGCCGCACTGTGGGTGGCCGGTTATCTGCGCGAAGGCAGTGGCCTGCACATCCAGATGCTCAAATACGTGGCGGCGCTGATTCTCGGTGCGGGCATCCTCAGCATGCATTTCACCGGCATGGCGGCGCTGCAACTGGTGCTGCCCGAAGGGCAACTGCCGACGCTGGCGTCGCAAACCAGCCATTTGCAGTTGGGCCTGACCGTCGCGCTGATCACCTTGCTGATTCTTGGCAGCGCCATCAGCGCCGCATTGGCCGACAAGAAGCTGCAGAACAAGGAGCACGATCTGCGCCGGGTCAACGCCCTGCTCAGTCAGCTCGATCAGGCACGCATGTCGCTGCAGCACGTGGCCAACTACGATGCTCTGACCAACCTGATCAACCGGCGTGGCTTCAATCAGATCTTCGCTGAAAAACTCAGCCAGAAAACCAGCGAAGGCGGGATGCTGGCAGTGATGTTTCTCGACATCGACCACTTCAAACGCATCAACGACAGCCTCGGCCATGACGCCGGCGACGAACTGCTCAAAGTCATTGCCCAGCACATCAAGGGCTCGGTGCGCAGCCATGAAGATGTGGTGGCGCGGTTCGGCGGCGACGAGTTCTGTATCCTGATCGGTCTGCGCGACCGTGAAGAGGCGCGCAACCTGGCCCAGCGCATCATGCTCAAGATGAAAGAGCCGATCGAACTCGCCGGACGACGCATGGTGATGACCACCAGCATCGGCATCAGCCTGTTTCCCGAGGACGGCTCCACCTGCGATGAACTGCTCAAGCACGCGGATCTGGCGCTGTATCAGTCCAAGGGCGCCGGGCGCAACGGCGTGCATTTTTTCGATTCCAACCTGAAGAACCGCGCCAGCCTCGAACTGCAACTGGAAGAAGAACTGCGCCACGCTCTGCGTCAGGAGAACGGTCTGTTGCTGTATTACCAGCCGATCTTCGAACTCAAGACCGGCAAGGTCACCAAGCTCGAAGCGCTGATCCGCTGGCAGCACCCGGTGCACGGCCTGCTCACCCCGGATCGATTCATCGCCATCGCCGAAAACAACGGGCTGATTGCCGAGCTCGACAACTGGGTCCTGCGCAAGGCCTGTGAGGACCTTGGCGAGCTGTCGCGCCATGGCTGTGAAGAGCTGAAGATTGCCTGGAACTGCTCACCGCTGAATCTGGCCCGGGAAGAACTGGCCAATGAAATCGAGCATGCCTTGCGCAGCGCCGGGGTCGCGCCTGAACGGCTGGAACTGGAAGTCACCGAAAACGCCTTGATGGGCAACATCGCCAACACCCTGGTGTTGTTGCGACAGATCCGCGCCCTCGGCGTGTCACTGTCGATCGACGACTTCGGCACCGGCTATTCGTCGCTGGCCTACCTCAAGCGCCTGCCGCTCAACACACTCAAGGTCGACCGCTCGTTCATCCTCGACATTCCCAAGGCCACCGCCGACATGGAGATCGTCCAGGCGATCATCGTCATGGCGCACACCCTGCACTTGCAGGTGGTCACCGAAGGCGTCGAAAGCCTGGAGCAATACGAATTCCTCGAGCGCTCGGGCTGCGACTTCATTCAGGGTTACCTGCTCAGCCGCCCGGTGCCACTGGCCGAACTGCGCCCGGTGCTGGAGGAAATCAACCAGCGCAAACACGCGCACACGGTCAATCCGCTGAGTCTGGCTCGCGGTACATTTGCACCAGTGTCGCTGGATCCTTCTGCAAAAAACCTTGTGCCCCATGCAGGCGCATCAGTTGTGCGGCCAATCCGCTGATTGGCGTGGCCGAGCCGGTTTCCCGGGAAAACTTCACTGCGGTATCCAGATCTTTCAGCAGCGTGCGCACGTGCCACTTCACCGGCTCGAAACGGCTTTCGGCCATTTGTGGGGCGAGGATCTGCAGCGGTCTGGAATCGGCAAAGCCACCGGCCAGCGCCTCGGCGATCAGGCTGGCATCAACCCCGGCCTGCTCGGCCAGCGCCACCACTTCGGCGATCACCAGGGCGTTGCAGGCGACGATCATCTGATTGCAGGCCTTGGTCACCTGACCGGCGCCGACGCCGCCCATGTGCGTGACGCGCTGCCCGAGTTCGAGCAATACCGGTCGCACGCGATCAAGATCCGCTGCATCACCGCCCACCATGATCGCCAGACTGCCGGCCTCGGCCCCGACCACTCCGCCGGACACCGGCGAATCGAGCCAGGCCATGCCTGTCTTGTCGGCCAGTTCAGCCGCCATCTCACGGGTCGCCGTAGGTTCGAGGCTGGAAAAATCCACCAGCAACTGACCGGGTTTCGCCCCTTCGGCCACGCCGGCCGGACCGAACACCACCTCGCGCACCACCGCCGTGTCCGCCAGGCACAGCATCACCACGTCAGCCTGTGCACAGAGTTCAGCGGGGGTCGCCACCTGCCGGGCGCCGGCCTCGACCAGCGGCGCGCACTTGGCCGGGTTGCGGTTCCACACGGTCAGCGGGTAACCGGCGGCCAGCAGACGGCGGCACATCGGCAGGCCCATCAGGCCGATTCCGGCAAAACCCAACGAAGGTCGCGTTGACATCATTTAGCCTCCTTTTGATTAAAGATCGCCGAATAATGGCCGATCCATCATCAATCAGGAAAGGATTCCCCCGCGCGGCACTCAGGCCATACCCCTGACGCACGGGCCAAATACGCGCAGAAAAAAGACGCGAGATTCCCATTCCGTGAGGTTCGACGACAGCGGTCGTTGAACCAACCAGTCCAGGTAGATGGCGCTCAATGACTTCTAAAAACAATCCGGCCACTGCGGTATCCGATCTGACTCTGAGCCCTGCGGCGAACAGCCCTGCCCCGATGAAGCCATTGCCCCCCTCGCGCCCGCTGGGCACCCAGCAATACCTGTACTTCACCGAAACCAACACCGACCGCATCCTCGACAACCTCGATGGCTTGCGTGACCTGGTGTTCCCGCGCCCGCCGCACCTGGAAGGCGACAACGAACAGCACAACGATCAGGAATTCCCGTCGGTGTGCCTGATCGGCCTCGGTCGCTGCGGCTCCAACATCGCCCTCGACGTGGCGGAGCTGGTGTACAACGCGCGCAAGTTCTACCTCAACGAATTCAACAACGAGGATCGCGCGGCTGACCGTCGCCTGGCCTCCGACAAAGGCTACAGCCCGGCCCAGTGGATCAAGCAGAATCTGCGGATCGGCCCGAACAAGTCGACCAAACCGGTGTTCCTGGTAGAACCGCTGGTGATGCTCGGCGACCTGGACAAGGACATTGCCGGGCGTATCCGCTTCTCGCGCAAGGGCGAAAAGAGCGGTTTCCTGCGCGACTACAGCAAGATGAAGATCATGGACTTGTCGGAAGTCCACGCCGGTGGTGCCGGTAACGCACCTATTCTCGGCCAGTATCTGGCGAAGATCATCCTGAACAAGGACACCCAGCGCTTCTCCAGCCCTGACTGGAAAATGATCCACTCGTACCTGATCGACAGCTGCGGCATCAAGGCCAACCAGTCGCGCCTGTATTTCTCGATCTTCAGTGCCGGCGGCGGTACCGGTTCGGGCATGGCCTCGGAATTCGGCCTGGCCCAGCAGCACTCGTACATGAACAAGACGTTCGACACCAAGCCGATGGACGAGCACGACGGCAAGAGCGGTCATTCGTTCGTGTTCGAGCCGATCTTCACCAGCGGCATCTGCGTGCTGCCGAACATTTCCGACCACCGCAGCGAAATGTCCGAGGCGCTGCACATCAACGCCGGTCGCCTGCTGTGCAAATACCTCTCGGAAGAATGGGATTTCTCGTACAACTTCGCCAATGAAGACAGCAGCGAAGCCAGCGTCATGGGCCGTATTCGCCCATGGAACGCGATGATGCTGATCTCCAACGACATCATGCGTTACGCCGAAGAGAGCGATGACGGCAACATCCAGAACATTGATGTCAACGCGATGGAGAAGCACGCCAACCAGTACATCTCGCAGCAGATCTTCAACATTCTGACGGCCCAGGCGGTTACGACCGACTACGACCAGAACTATTTCCGTCGCGCCGGGATCGACATCGGCGAGACCATTCGCCTGGACGCCAACGACCTGTTCATGAGCCTGGCCGGCCCGGTGGCGATTGCCTATGCAGAATCGGTAGTGCCGGAAACCCCGCCGCCAAGCAGCGACAAGTTCAAGGTGTTCGACAAAGAGCCGCAGCGTCTGAACATCGACGACCTGTTCTTCCGCTCGATCGACCTGCCGCACTTCAACAAAGTGACCCAGGCCATCGAAGGCATCAGCCTGCTGCCGATCGAGTCCAAGCGCTATCGCGCGTCGCTCGAGCAGTACAAGAATTCCGGTTACGACGCGGCCGCGCTGCATGACCTGCACTTCTTCAAGAACTGCTCGTCGGTGGTCTCGATCGTTTCGCTGCCGAAAGACTACAAGCTGTCATACATGGACCTGAACCGGTTGAAGACCCACCTCAACAGCCTGTTCCCCAACACCACGCTCAAGCGCTACGCGCTGGTGATCGGTGCGTCCGCCAACTTGTCGCTGACCACCCTGATCGCCAAGAGCCCGTGCCTGTCGGACGACTTCCTGACGCTGATCGTGGCGTTCATCAAGCGTTGCTTCGCCAAAACCCCATACCGTTTTGACGAGACCCTGGACAACTCGATCCTCGATTTCATCATCCAGGAAGAGTTCGACGAAGACCGCATCGACGACCTGCTCAACGAATTCGAGAACCCGGCGAAGATCCTCGATACCAACTGGTACGCGATCAAGCCGATGTACGAGAAGAAGTACCGCGAACTGATCAACGACAAAGAGAAGTTTGTCTCGATCAATGACATTCGCCTGTCGCGCGATTGCGTGAAGAAGTCGATCAAGTACCTGCGCGAGATCTACCGTCACCGGATAGGCAAGACCAAGGTTATTTCCCTCAATAACCATACTGGCAAGTCTTACTCGGTCTGATCGAAGACCGGGTCGCCCCCATCGCTGGCAAGAGAGCTCCCACAGTTTTCGTGGTGTCCACAATATTCGTGTTCACTTGAACCCTGTGGGAGCTGCGGTGCGACGATTCGACTTGCCAGCGATGAGGCCCCGAAATTCACTGAAGATTTCAGCCTTTCCAACATCCCGAAACAATTAAGCAGCCGTTAGGCTGCTTACTAAACTGTGCCCGTTACGTTTACGTCACCGTTATGCCACCCATGCTTGTGGCATTTCTCTACGGCAACGTGCCATCACGCTACTCCGCTACACACTTTTTGCCGACATGCACTCGCACCAACAAGGTGCAACCCGTCAGGCCGCTGCCCTTTCCTGGACCAGGATCCATGGCCGGACCACCACCGCCCACATCTCGGGATCACGCTCGAAAATATCCAGCGCCCGCGTTTCAGACAGCTTGGCGACCTTGTCTTCGGCCAGCCAGGCGGCGACTTTCTCGCCCTGATCCGACGCCACGGCCTCGGCGACCGCGATCAAATCCAGACCGGGGTCGACCCACAATAGGGCACCCTGGGCGTAGAAGCGCTCCAGCTCTTTCCAGGTAATAGATGCGGTTTCACCAAGCAGCTTGGCATAGAGGGTGCTAGGTTCTTGATTCATGGGGCTGTCCGGAAAAGAAATCGGCGCGAATGATAACGTCGGTGGTTCGGCAGAAAAACCCGGTTGCAAAAGGTCGTACCGAACGAAAAGAGCAGGAACGCCAAGGAATGCTGATGATTGGGCATAAGCCCTCTGAACGTCCCGCCGCAATTCTGTCTTTTTCTTTCATTAAAGCGACACCCTCAGGTTTTGCCCCCTGGCGCCAGCTTCCCAGGCCAACAACCGGCGCTCTACACTGTACCGGTACAGTTGCCGGGGGCTTTTCCGGAGGGTATCGCCTAGATATCTGTCCCGGTTCTGCTGCTACGGCGTCAGGACTCTAAAAAAATACAACAGTAAGAGTGGAGCACTATGACTAAGGCTACTAAGCAGATTTCCAAACTGTTTGCCGCTATGGTTCTGGCCGGGGTTGCCAGCCATTCGTTCGCAGCTGACACCATCAAGATCGGTATCGCCGGCCCTAAAACCGGTCCAGTAGCCCAGTACGGCGACATGCAGTTCAGTGGCGCGAAAATGGCCATCGAACAGATCAACGCCAAGGGCGGCGTCGACGGCAAGAAGCTCGAAGCCGTTGAATACGATGACGCCTGCGATCCGAAACAAGCGGTAGCGGTTGCGAACAAGGTCGTCAACGACGGCGTCAAGTTCGTGGTCGGTCACCTGTGCTCCAGCTCTACCCAGCCTGCTTCGGACATCTACGAAGACGAAGGCGTGATCATGATCACCCCGGCTGCCACCAGCCCGGACATCACCAACCGTGGTTACAAAATGGTGTTCCGCACCATCGGTCTGGACAGCGCCCAAGGCCCTGCCGCCGGTAACTACATCGCCGATCACGTGAAGCCGAAAATCGTCGGCGTGCTGCACGACAAGCAGCAGTACGGTGAAGGCATCGCCACCGCCGTCAAATCCACCCTTGAGAAGAAAGGCACCAAGGTTGCCGTGTTCGAAGGCGTCAACGCCGGCGACAAGGACTTCTCCGCGATCATCGCCAAGCTCAAGCAAGCCAACGTCGATTTCGTCTACTACGGCGGCTACCACCCGGAGCTGGGCCTGATCCTGCGTCAAGCCCAGGAAAAAGGCCTGAAGGCCAAGTTCATGGGTCCGGAAGGCGTGGGTAACGACTCGATCACCCAGATCGCCAAGGACGCGTCCGAAGGCCTGCTGGTGACCCTGCCGAAGTCCTTCGACCAGGATCCGGCCAACGTGGCCCTGGCCGATGCATTCAAGGCCAAGAAAGAAGACCCGAGCGGTCCGTTCGTGTTCCCGTCCTACTCGGCAGTTGAAGTGATTGTCGGCGGTATCGCTGCGGCCAAGTCCGAAGACCCTGCCAAAGTGGCTGAAGCCATCCACGCCGGCACCTTCAAGACCCCGACCGGCGACCTGAGCTTCGACGCCAAGGGCGACCTGAAGGACTTCAAATTCGTGGTCTACGAGTGGCACAACGGCAAACCTAAAACCGAAGTGTCGCCTCAGTAAGGCGCTGCCTGACTGACTGCCAATAAAGCCCACGGCGTGCCGTGGGCTTTGTTTTACGAATGTATTGGGCCGCGCTGGCGTGATCCGCCAGTCTCCCCACCTGAAAATCTCAAAACCGTCATCAGCGGTTCGCTGGCAAAACCCGGATTCGAAGTGGATAAAGATCCACGGGACCGGGCGGGAAAATGACTCCACCAGTGAAATGCGTATCAGGTTTTTAGGAGCGCTGTAATGCCTGACATCTATCACTTCTTCCAACAGCTGGTTAACGGCTTGAACGTTGGCAGCATGTATGCCCTGATCGCCATCGGCTACACGATGGTCTACGGCATCATTGGAATGATCAACTTCGCCCACGGCGAGGTGTACATGATCGGTTCCTACGTGGCGTTCATCGCCATCGCCGGGCTGACCATGATGGGACTCGAAAGCGTCCCGCTGTTGATGACCGTGGCGTTCATCGCCAGCATCGTTGTCACCAGTTCCTACGGTTACAGCATCGAACGCATTGCCTACCGCCCGTTGCGCGGCAGCAACCGTCTGATCCCGCTGATTTCCGCGATCGGTATGTCGATCTTCCTGCAGAACACGGTTCTGCTGGCGCAAGACTCCAAGGACAAAGCAATCCCCAACCTGATTCCGGGCAACTTCGCCTTCGGCCCGGGTGGCGCACATGAAGTGCTGATTTCCTACATGCAAATCGTGGTGTTCGTGGTGACCCTGATCGCCATGCTCGGCCTCACGCTGTTCATCTCCCGCTCTCGCCTGGGCCGCGCCTGCCGCGCCTGCGCCGAAGACATCAAGATGGCCAACCTGCTGGGCATCAACACCAACAACATCATCGCCCTGACCTTCGTCATCGGTGCTGCGCTGGCGGCCGTCGCGGCCGTGCTGCTGAGCATGCAATACGGCGTGATCAACCCGAACGCCGGTTTCCTGGTCGGCCTCAAGGCCTTCACCGCCGCGGTACTGGGCGGAATCGGCAGCATCCCCGGCGCCATGCTCGGCGGGCTGGTGCTCGGGGTGGCGGAAGCCTTTGGCGCCGATATCTTCGGCGACCAGTACAAGGACGTCGTGGCGTTCGGCTTGTTGGTTCTGGTGCTGTTGTTCCGTCCGACCGGCATTCTGGGCCGTCCGGAGGTTGAGAAAGTATGACTAGGAATCTTAAACAGGCGCTGTTCAGCGCCTTGCTGGTCTGGGCCGTGGCCTATCCGGTACTGGGTCTGAAACTGACCATCGTCGGTATCAACCTGGAAGTGCACAACACCAGCCCGGCCATTCTGGCGACCATCGCGATCTGCTCGGTGCTGATGTTCCTGCGGGTGCTGTTCAACCAGCAGATCAGCAAGGCGTGGCGTTCGTCGCCGGGCATGCCGCTGATCCCGGCCAAGGCCAGCAACTTCCTGACCCTGCCGACCACCCAGCGTTACTTCATCATCGCGCTGATCATCGGTGCGCTGGTGTGGCCGTTCTTCGGCTCCCGCGGCGCAGTGGATATCGCGACGCTGATCCTGATCTACGTGATGCTCGGCCTGGGCCTGAACATCGTGGTCGGTCTGGCCGGTCTGCTCGACCTGGGTTACGTCGGCTTCTATGCCGTCGGCGCCTACAGCTACGCGCTGCTGTCGCACTACTACGGCCTGAGCTTCTGGATCTGCCTGCCGATTGCCGGCCTGATGGCGGCGACGTTCGGCTTCCTGCTCGGCTTCCCGGTGTTGCGTCTGCGCGGTGACTACCTGGCGATCGTGACCCTCGGCTTCGGGGAAATCATCCGCCTGTTCCTGCGTAACCTGACCGACATCACCGGCGGCCCGAACGGCATCAGCAACATCGAGAAACCGACGTTCTTCGGCCTGACCTTCGAACGCAAGGCTGCGGAAGGCCTGCAAACCTTCCACGAGTATTTCGGCCTGGAATACAACTCGATCAACAAGGTGATCTTCCTGTACCTGGTTGCCCTGCTGCTGGCGCTGGCTGCGCTGTTCATCATCAACCGCCTGCTGCGCATGCCGATCGGCCGTGCGTGGGAAGCGCTGCGTGAAGATGAGATCGCCTGCCGCGCGCTGGGTCTCAACCCGACCGTGATCAAGCTGTCGGCGTTCACCTTGGGCGCGAGCTTCGCCGGTTTCGCCGGCAGCTTCTTCGCCGCCCGTCAGGGTCTGGTGACGCCGGAGTCGTTCACCTTCATCGAGTCCGCCATCATCCTCGCCATCGTGGTGCTGGGTGGCATGGGCTCGCAGCTGGGCGTGATTCTCGCGGCCGTAGTGATGATCCTGCTGCCGGAAATGATGCGTGAGTTCAGTGAGTACCGCATGTTGATGTTCGGCGCCCTGATGGTGCTGATGATGATCTGGCGACCTCAAGGTCTGCTGCCCATGCAACGTCCTCACATGGAGCTGCGCAAATGAGCCGCGAGATCCTGAAAGTCGAAAATCTGAGCATGCGCTTCGGCGGCCTGCTGGCGGTCAACGGCGTGGCCCTGACCGTGAAGGAAAAACAGGTGGTGGCACTGATCGGGCCGAACGGCGCCGGCAAGACCACCGTGTTCAACTGCCTGACCGGTTTCTACCAGCCGTCGGGCGGCAGCATCCTGCTGGACGGCGAGCCGATCCACGGCCTGCCGGGCCACAAGATCGCCCTCAAGGGCGTAGTGCGCACCTTCCAGAACGTGCGGTTGTTCAAGGACATGACGGCGGTCGAGAACCTGTTGATCGCCCAGCACCGTCACCTGAACACCAACTTCCTGTCCGGCCTGTTCAAGACCCCGGCGTTTCGCAAGAGCGAGCGCGAGGCCATGGAGTTCGCCGAATACTGGCTGGAAAAGGTCAACCTGAAAGAGTTCGCCAACCGCCCCGCCGGCACCCTGGCCTACGGTCAGCAGCGTCGCCTGGAAATCGCCCGCTGCATGATGACCCGTCCGCGGATCCTCATGCTCGACGAACCGGCCGCCGGCCTGAACCCGAAAGAAACCGAAGACCTCAAGGCGCTGATCAGCGTGCTGCGTGAAGAGCACAACGTGACCGTGCTGCTGATCGAACACGACATGAAACTGGTCATGAGCATTTCCGACCACATCGTCGTGATCAACCAGGGCACGCCCCTGGCCGACGGTACGCCGGAACAGATCCGCGACAATCCTGAAGTGATCAAAGCCTACCTGGGGGAAGCGTAAATGCTGCAGTTCGAAAACGTTTCCACCTTCTACGGCAAGATCCAGGCCCTGCACAGCGTCAACGTCGAAGTCCGCCAGGGCGAGATCGTGACCCTGATCGGCGCCAACGGTGCCGGCAAGTCCACCCTGCTGATGACGCTGTGCGGTTCGCCGCAGGCCCACAGCGGCAGCATCCGCTACATGGGTGAGGAACTGGTCGGCCAGGACTCGTCGCAGATCATGCGCAAGAGCATCGCCGTGGTGCCGGAAGGGCGTCGGGTGTTTGCCCGTCTGACCGTCGAAGAAAATCTGTCCATGGGCGGATTCTTCACCGACAAGGGCGACTATCAGGAACAGATGGACAAGGTTCTCGGACTTTTCCCACGCCTGAAAGAACGCTTCAACCAGCGCGGCGGCACCATGTCCGGCGGCGAACAGCAAATGCTCGCCATCGGCCGTGCGCTGATGAGCAAGCCCAAACTGCTGTTGCTCGACGAGCCGTCGCTGGGCCTGGCACCGATCATCATCCAGCAGATCTTCGACATCATCGAACAACTGCGCAAGGACGGTGTGACGGTGTTCCTGGTCGAACAGAACGCCAACCAGGCGCTGAAAATCGCTGACCGTGCGTACGTTCTGGAGAACGGCCGGGTGGTGATGCAAGGCACCGGTGAAGCGCTGCTGACCGACCCGAAAGTACGCGAGGCGTACCTCGGCGGTTGATGGATCGCTTCAAACAGAAAACGGCCTTCGGGCCGTTTTTTTGTGCCCGGCAAAAAATCTTTTATTGATCGCTGTAACGCATCCCCAAGTCGTTTCTCTAGTAGGGCAAGCAAGCGCAATCGCTTGTTCAAACCCAAGTTCAAACCGGAGAAACATCATGACTGCTACCACCCGCACCCTGTCCGCCACCGCCCTGGTTCTGGCCCTCGGTTCCGCTCTGAGCATCGCTGCCGTCTCCACCGCCCACGCCGCTGACGACAACATGGAAAAATGCTTCGGCGTGGCCATGAAAGGCAAGAACGATTGCGCCGCAGGCGCGGGCACCACCTGTGCCGGCACCGCGAAAATGGATCATCAGGCCAACGCCTGGAAACTGGTTCCGAAAGGCACCTGCACCACCACCGAAAGCAAAACCTCGCCGACCGGTTTCGGTCAGCTCGAAGCGTTCAAAGCCAAGTCCTGATCCGGGAGCCGCCCGAGTGTCGATCATGAGCACATCCTGCGACCATGCCTTGCGCCGCACTCGGGCAGCCCTCACCGGGCTCCCGTCCCGTGCCGGGCTGGGGCTCAAGAGCGAGCACTTCAGCGAAGTGCTCGCTTCACGTCCGGACATCGGTTTCTTCGAAGTCCACGCCGAAAACTACATGGTGGCCGGCGGACCGTTTCATCATTTTCTGGGCTTGATTCGCGAGGCGTATCCGCTGTCGCTGCATGGCGTCGGGCTGTCCATCGGGGCCGAAGGCCCGCTGGATGTTCAGCACCTCAAACGCCTGGCGGCGCTGATCGAGCGCTATCAACCCCACTCCTTTTCCGAACACCTGGCCTGGTCGAGCCACGGCCCGGTGTTCCTCAATGACTTGTTGCCCCTGGCCTACGACAGGCCGACGCTGAACCGCGTCTGCGACCACATCGATCAGGTACAGCACACCCTCAAGCGCCAGATGCTGCTGGAGAACCCGGCGACCTATCTGGCGTTCCAGCGCTCGACCATCGACGAAGCGGATTTCATCCGTGAAGTCATCCGGCGCACTGGCTGCGGGCTGTTGCTGGACGTGAACAATGTCTACGTCTCGTGCATCAACCATCAACGCGATCCCCTGGCTTACCTCGATGCACTGCCACTGCACGCGGTGGGCGAAATTCATCTGGCAGGTTTTGCTGAAGATTCCGACAGCCTCGGTGATCGCTTGCTGATTGACGATCACGGCGCGCCTATCGATCAAGCCGTCTGGTCGCTGTACCGGAAAGCGCTGGAACGTGTCGGCCCGGTGGCGACGCTGATCGAACGGGACAATCAGGTGCCGGCCTTCAACGTGCTGTTGGCCGAAGCGCATCAGGCCGATGAGCTGTTGCTGTGCGCGGGAGGTCGGCCATGAGCACTCAAGCCGCATTCAGCGCAGCGTTGCTCGATATGGACCTGCCCTGCCCCGACGGTTTGTGCAGCGCCAACGGTGCCGACCCCGCCAGCCGTTTCGCGGTGTACCGCAACAATGTTCAGAGCTCGTTGATCAACGCACTGGCCGACAGTTATCCCGTGGTGGTGCAGTTGGTGGGGGACGAATTCTTCCGGGCCATGGCCGGAGTTTTCGTACAAAGCCATCCACCACACAGTCCGTTGATGAGTGACTACGGCGGTGAGCTGGCGGACTTCATCAGCGGCTTCGAACCTGCTGCGAGTGTTCCCTATCTGGCCGATGTCGCGCGGCTGGAGCGCTTGCGCACGCAGGCCTACCACGCGGCCGATGCTTTGCCTCTGAGTCAGGAGCGGATCGCTGCTGTGTTTGCAGATGCCGATGCGCTGAATGAACTGCGCATCGGCCTGCACCCTTCGCTGCATCTGCTCGATTCAAGCTTCGCCGTGGTGGACATCTGGGCGGCGCATCAGCACGACGCGACGCTGGCCGGGATCAATCTGCATCACGCCCAACACGCGTTGATCCTGCGCAATGGACTGGAAGTCGAGGTGTTCGCTGTGGATCGCGGCGCCAGCCAGTTCATTCACCAGCTCAAGGCCGGCCTGTCACTTACGCAGGCGCTGGAATCCGCCGAGGCCTTCGACCTCAGCCAGACCCTCGCCCTGCTCATCAGCCGCCAGCTCATCACTCATTTCCACCCAAAGGTGTCGTCATGAACAGCCTCATTGCCCGCGCCATCGCGCTGCTGGAAAAAATCCCTCACAGCCTGATCGCCTTCATCGCGCGTTTTTCCATCGCAGCCGTGTTCTGGAAATCCGGGCAGACCAAGGTCGAAGGGCTGGCCGTCGACCTGATCGATGGCACCTTCGAGTTCGGCTGGCCGCGTCTGGCGGACTCGACGATTCCACTGTTCAAGAGCGAATACCACGTGCCGCTGCTGGCGCCGGAAATCGCCGCGCATCTGGCGGCGTTTGCCGAACACTTCTTCCCGATCCTGATCCTGATTGGCTTCGCCACGCGTTTTTCGGCGCTGGCCTTGCTGGGCATGACCCTGACCATTCAGCTGTTCGTGTACCCGGATGCGTACCCGACCCACGGCACCTGGATGGCGGTGTTGCTGTACTTGATGGCAACCGGGCCGGGCAAACTGTCGATCGATCACCTGATCGCCAGGCACTACAACCGGTCCAGCGCCTCGCCGCTGAGCTTGAACCAGCCGATCAGGTAATCCGCCAGTACCTGGGTGCGTTTCGGTAGACCGCCCTGATACGGGTGCACCAGATACATCGGCATGCGTCGGGTCTGAAAATCACGCAGGAGCCAGCGCAATCGGCCGTCAGCCAATTCTGCCTGCAACAGGTAGGACGGCAGGCGAGCAATGCCGGCGCCGGCCAGTGCGGCTTTCTTCAACAGGTTGTAGTGATTGCTGGCGAACGGCCCCGACACCCGCACCCGCAGCAGTTCGTGCTGCTGGTGATAGAGCCATTCCTCGCGACCGCTGTAGTGACTGTTGAGCAGGCAACGGTGTTCAGCCAGCGCCTGCGGCGTCAGCGGTTCGCCAAAGCGCTCCAGATATTCAGGGCTGGCGCAGGTCATTTCCTGCCAGGCCAGCAGCGGCTTGGCCACCAGTCGCTCGTCATTGGCCACCTCGGTGCGGATCGCCAGATCGAAACCGTCGCGGGACAGCTCGCGGTAGCTGTTGTTCAGCTCCAGTTCGATCTGTACCTCGGGGTATTTCTGCGAGAAATCCAGCAGCAAACCGTCGAAGAAGGTTTCCCCCAGCGACACCGGAACGGTCATACGCACCGGGCCAGCCATGTCGTCCTTCAATCGCGCCAATGCCTGACGCGCTCGCTCCACCTGGACTACCAGCGCCTGAGCCTGCGGCAACAACGCCGCACCGGCCGCCGTCAGGCTCAGCCGACGCGTGGTGCGTTGCAGCAACACCACGGAAAACCGCGCCTCCAACTGACTGATGCGCTTGGACAATTGCCCCTTGCTGCACCCCAATTGCTGCGCCGCCAGGGTAAAACTCCCCGCCTCGATCAACACCGCGAACGCCGCCAGATCATCCATTTCGCTCATGGATTGTTTCCATTTGAAAACCAAAGGTTGCCCATTAGTGCGCTTATCCGCAGAAAAAACCACTCTAGACTGAAACCTCGTTCAATCAATTGAGGCAATCACGATGAAAATTCTGTTGATCGGCGCGGGCGGCACCATCGGTTCGGCCGTGGACAAAGAACTGTCGCAGCGTCATGAAGTCATTCGTATCGGTCGCAGCAGCGGCGATTTCCAGGTGGATATCAGCGACAGCGCATCGATCCGCAAGCTGTTCGAACAGACCGGCAAGTTTGACGCGCTGGTCTGCGCCGCCGGCAACGTGACCTTCGCCCCGCTGGGTGAAATGACCGAAGACAGCTTCGCCCTCGGCCTGAAAGACAAGTTGATGGGCCAGGTCAATCTGCTGCTGATCGGCCGCGAATTCGCCAACGACGGCGCATCGTTCACCTTCACCACCGGCGTGCTCAGCCACGACCCGATCCGCAGCGGCGCCTCTGCTGCACTGGTCAACGGCGCGCTGGACAGCTTCGTCCGCGCCGCCGCCATCGAGCTGCCGCGCGGTCTGCGCGTGAACTCGATCAGCCCGACCGTGCTGGTCGAAGCCATGGGCAGCTACGCCCCGTACTTCCGTGGCTACAAGCCGGTTCCTGCGGCGGATGTGGCGTTGGCCTACGCCAAAAGTGTCGAAGGCTTGCAGACAGGTCAGACGTTTCACGTGGGTTGAAAAACTTCGGCTTGCGACGCTGGGTCAGCGTCGCATCAAGGTGTCAAAGGCTCCAGCAGCGTCGGCACCAGATTTCTGGCGACCTCACGCGGCACGCCTATCCTCAGGCCCGGCCCGCGGACCACCGATCCAACCATCGCGCTCGACACTTGAATGCCATTGATGGATACCTGCAGGAGCTTGTGCATTCCCTCAGTCGTCGCCCGCTCCAGGCGACGCTGTGCATCCGGGCTCAAGGTGACATTGAGCTCGACCGTTTGCGGATTCGGATCATCGATTCGTTTGAGCTCGAGGCTCATTTCGGAGAAATCCGCCGCTGATGAAAAAGCAATTTCTGCCGCCACCGACGGAAATGAAGCCATCAATGCCAGTACTGCCAATAGCACCCTGCCTGATCCTTTCATACAAAACCTCGCGCATCCAAAAGGCGGACAAGGTACTGCCAAATACCTTTCGCCCCGACTTCCAAAGTTAAGCCAAATGTTTCCGGTACATGGCAGGTCCAACTCATGGTTGTGATCAGCGGCCAGCCTGCGTAACGTGGCGGCACTTGTCTGGAGAGCCAAAGATGCGTGTTGCCCGTTCCCTGATCGTTGTTGCCCTGCTCCCGTTGTTTGCCGCGTGCCAGTTGTTCGATGGTGCGCGGGAAAGCGCCTCCCACGTCGGCCAGACGCGGATGCAGGGGCAACTGACCGCTGCCGACGGCAAACTGGTGTTTCAGGCCTGCGGCGAGCAGCGTCAGTACGTGGTCAATGACATCGGCGGCACCAGCGTCCTGCAAGAGGCCGCCACCCTGGCCGATCAGCAGGGCAAGCTGTTCGCCGACGTGCGCGGGAAGATCGCCGGCGACCGCCTCGACCTGACCCAGCTCTATCGCGTCGAACGCTCCGGCACTGCCTGCGACGATCCCAACTTCAAACAGCTGATCCTGCGCGCCGCCGGCCATGGCCCGGAATGGAACGTCAAGGTCAGCGGCAAGGGCCTGGTCATCGACCGCGAAGGCCAGCCACCGCTCGCCGTGCCTTACGTCGAAGAGCAATTGGGCGATGGCCGTTTCAATCTCAGCAGCGAAGCCAACAACCAGCGCATCGAGTTGTGGGTCGCGCCGCAGCGTTGCGTCGACACCAGCACCGGCAGCGTGCAGCACATGAGCGCCGAGTTGCGTATCGACGGCCAGGTACAGCGCGGTTGCGGGTATTTCGGCGGTTCGCGTAACGACTGATCGTTTTACCCTCACGGGATCCGGCGGATGCGGCTTATAATCGCCGCCTTCAAACGCCCTGGCGCAGTTGTGCGCCCCGCGAACCGGATCCTGTCATGTTACGAATCACCGAACTCAAGCTGCCGATCGACCATCCCGACGAAGACCTGCGCGCTGCCATCGTGCAACGCCTGGGCATTGCCAGCGATGACCTGCTCGATTTCACCTTGTTCAAGCGCAGCTACGATGCGCGCAAAAAGTCTTCCGAACTGTGCTTCATCTACACCATCGACCTCGAAGTGCGCGACGAGGCCAAAGTGTTGGGCAAGTTCGCCGACGACCGTAACGTCAACGTGGCGCCGGATGTCAGCTACAAATTCGTCGGCCAGGCGCCAAGCGACCTGAGCCAGCGCCCGATCGTGGTCGGTTTCGGCCCGTGCGGGATCTTCGCCGGCCTGCTGCTGGCGCAGATGGGCTTCAAGCCGATCATCCTCGAACGCGGCACCGAAGTGCGCCAGCGCACCAAGGACACCTGGGGCCTGTGGCGCAAAAGCGTGCTCAACCCCGAGTCCAACGTGCAGTTTGGCGAAGGCGGCGCGGGCACGTTCTCCGACGGCAAGCTGTACAGCCAGATCAAGGATCCGAAATTCCTCGGCCGCAAGGTGCTGCACGAATTCGTCAAGGCCGGCGCGCCGGAAGAAATCCTCTACGTCAGCAAACCGCACATCGGTACGTTCCGCCTGACCGGCATGGTCGAGACCATGCGCGAAGAGATCCGCGCTCTGGGCGGTGAAGTGCGCTTCCAGGAACGCGTCACCGACGTGCTGATCGAGGACGGTCAACTGGTCGGCGTCGAGCTGGCCAGCGGCGAAACCCTGCACTCCAGACACGTGATCCTGGCGCTGGGCCACAGTGCCCGCGATACCTTCCGCATGCTCCACAGCCGTGGCGTGTTCATGGAAGCCAAGCCGTTCTCGGTGGGTTTCCGTATCGAGCACCCGCAATCGCTGATCGACCGCGCACGTCTTGGCAAGTATGCCGGCCACCCTAAATTGGGCGCCGCCGACTACAAACTGGTGCACCACGCCAAGAACGGCCGTTCGGTCTACAGCTTCTGCATGTGCCCGGGCGGTACCGTGGTGGCGGCGACTTCCGAGCCGAACCGCGTGGTCACCAACGGCATGAGCCAGTACTCGCGTAACGAGCGCAATGCCAACTCCGGCATCGTCGTCGGCATCACCCCGGAAGTCGATTATCCGGGCGGCCCGCTGGCCGGGATCGAGTTGCAGGAACGTCTGGAATCCCACGCCTTCATCCTCGGCGGCAGCGATTACAAGGCGCCGGCGCAACTGGTCGGCGACTTCATCGCCGGCACACCATCCACCGCGCTGGGCGAAGTCGAGCCGTCGTACAAACCGGGCGTCTCGCTGGGCGATCTGGCCCTGGCCCTGCCGGACTTCGCCATCGAAGCGATCCGCGAAGCACTGCCGGCGTTCGAGAAGCAGATTCGCGGTTATTCGCTGCACGATGCGGTGCTGACCGGGATCGAGACCCGCACCTCGTCGCCGCTGCGCATCACCCGAAATGAATCGCTGCAGAGCATGAACGTGAAGGGTCTGTTCCCGGCCGGTGAAGGCGCGGGTTATGCGGGCGGGATTCTGTCGGCGGGTGTTGACGGGATTCGGATTGCTGAAGCCGTGGCGCGTGACATTCTCGGTCTGAAAGACTGACCTGCACCGCCTGAAACACTGCAAAAACTGTGGGAGCTGGCTTGCCAGCGATGACGGACTCAGATTCACATTTAATGTTGACTGACACTCCGCTATCGCTGGCAAGCCAGCTCCCACATTGGTTACCGGTGACTCAAATATTTGCGCGCAACACTGAAGCCGGCAGCGCCTCACCCTGCTCGGCACTCGCCGCTACGGCCGCCATCAATCCCTCCAGCTCATAGCCCTGCGCCTTGAGCCACGCCTGATCGTAATACGTGTCCGCATAGCGCTCGCCGCCATCGCACAGGATCGCCACGATCGAGCCTGACTCCCCCGCTGCTTTCATCTGCTGCGCCGCCATCAGCGCGCCGATCAGGTTGGTGCCACTTGACCCACCCACATGCCGGCCCAGACGCTGCGCGAGGTAATGCATGGCCGCCAGCGACAAGGCGTCCGGCACCTTGACCATCGCATCGATTACCTTCGGCAGGAACGACGCTTCTACCCGCGGCCGACCGATCCCTTCGATCCGCGAACCGTGGTCCAGACGCAGGCTGGCATCGCCGGTCTGGTAAAAGTCGAAGAACACCGAACGCTCGGCATCGGCGCACAGTACGCGGGTACAGTGCTGGCGGTAACGCACGTAACGCCCGAGGGTCGCGGTGGTGCCGCCGGTGCCGGGGCTGGAGATCAGCCAGGCCGGGCATGGATGCTGTTCGTAGCGCATTTGCTGGAAGATCGATTCGGCGATGTTGTTGTTCGCCCGCCAGTCGGTGGCGCGCTCGGCGTAGGTGAACTGGTCGATGAAGTGACCGTCGTGCTCGCGGGCCAGGCGTTCGGATTCGGCGTAGATCTGGGTCGGATCGTCCACCAGATGACTCTGGCCACCGTAGAACGCAATCTGCGCAATCTTCTCTCTGGAGGTGTTCGCCGGCATCACCGCAATGAACGGCAGGCCGAGCATGCGTGCGAAGTACGCTTCGGAAATAGCCGTCGAACCGCTGGACGCCTCGATCACCGGCGCGCCGGGTTTGAGCCAGCCATTACACAAGGCGTAGAGAAACAGCGAGCGGGCGAGCCGATGCTTGAGGCTGCCGGTCGGGTGGCTGGACTCGTCCTTGAAGTACAACTCGATGCCCGGAAAGCCCGGCAACGGCAAGGGGATCAGGTGGGTGTCGGCGCTGCGCTGGAAGTCCGCTTCGATGATCCGGATGGCTTCGCGGGCCCACTGTCGGTTGTCGCTCATGGCTGTTGTTCTCGTTGAATCGGGCAAAAATGCCTTCACAGGCTCAGCCCCAAGCTTAGGAAAAAACCTACAGCACCGACAGATACAGCTGAACTTCAATACCTTGGGCAACTGCTAGGCTCTCCTGCACGTTGGCCGGCGCCCTGTAACCATATATAACAAAAAAGAATATAACTTTTGTTTTAACAACTAACGGTACGGGTTAGGGTGTGCCACCTTTTGACTTTATCGATGGAGAGCGACCTTGCCTCTGCGTAGCACTTTCACGCGTTTCTTTCAGTTGGAAGCTGCCAGCGGTCTGTTACTGATCGCCGCAGCCATCCTGGCTCTAATCATCAACAACTCGCCGCTGTCGTGGTTGTACAACGGCCTGCTCGACACGCCGGTGGTGGCGCAGATCGGCGCGTTGAAAATCGCCAAACCCCTGCTGCTGTGGATCAACGACGGCCTGATGGCGCTGTTCTTCCTGCTGATCGGCCTGGAAGTGAAGCGCGAAGTGCTCGACGGTCAGTTGTCTAAACCGTCGCAGATCGTCCTGCCCGGTGCGGCCGCAATTGGCGGCATGCTGGTGCCGGCGCTGATCTACTGGTTCCTCAACCGTGACAACCCGGCAGCCCTCGACGGCTGGGCGATTCCGACCGCCACCGACATCGCCTTCGCCCTTGGCGTGCTGGCCTTGCTCGGCAAGCGGGTGCCGGTGTCGCTGAAGCTGTTCCTGATGACCCTGGCGATCATCGATGACCTTGGCGCGATCGTGATCATCGCGATTTTCTATTCCGGCGAGCTCTCGACCCTGTCGCTGGGCCTCGCGGCCGCGTGCATCGCGGCGCTGGTAGCGATGAACCGGCTCGGCGTGGTCAAACTCGGGCCGTACATGATCATTGGTTTGATCCTCTGGGTCTGCGTACTGAAGAGCGGTGTCCACGCGACGCTGGCCGGCGTAACCCTGGCGTTCTGCATCCCGCTGCGCACCAGGAATGCCGAGCCTTCGCCGCTGCTGACCCTCGAACACGCGCTGCACCCGTGGGTGGCCTACGGCATTCTGCCGCTGTTCGCCTTCGCCAACGCGGGTCTGTCGCTGAGCGGCGTGACTGTCGAGAGCTTCACCCACCACGTGCCGATGGGCATCGCCGTCGGCCTGCTGCTGGGCAAGACCCTCGGCGTGTTCGGCCTGACCTGGCTCGCCGTAAAAATCGGCATCGCCGCCCTGCCTCAGGGCGCCAATTGGGGCCAGGTGCTGGGCGTGGCGATCCTCTGCGGGATCGGCTTCACCATGAGCCTGTTTGTCGGCTCACTCGCCTTCGTGCCGGGCTCCAGTGAATACGCCGGGATGGACCGGATGGGCATTCTCACCGGGTCGGTGTTTGCGGCATTGATCGGTTATGCGGTGACGTTGGCGGCGAGCAGAACGAACACCGCGTTGCGATAGCCGTAGCGAACAATCCCCACGTCTTTAGAGATACGTCCTACAGCCACGATTTTCCTGCTTCGTTAACTTCGTGCAGCCCCTTTCGAGGGGCTGCCGATGCATGAACGAAAGGACAATCAGTGGCTGTTCAAAAGGTCATTCCCCGGGTTCCCAACCCACCGGCGGGCGACGGGCATCACGTCTCCTACCGCTATATGACGGCTACCGAACTGGCCGATCAGCAAGACCGACAAGACAAGTACGACGCCATGCTGGCGAGACAGGACGCCTTCGAGCGCAGCCGTGAGGTCGCGGTGAACAAGCCTGAGCCGGTGCGCGCGGGCTGCGTATTCGCCAAGTCTTGCAAGCTGCCGGACGCGATCATCGATTACTCGAATCCTGCGGGGATGGTGCCGACTGACAGCCTGAAGGATTACGGCGAGCTGATTTTGCTCGGTGGCCGTGAGGCCAATGACAGCGGTGGGGTTGAACTCAAGAAAATCAGCGGCACTGCCATTCCTGCGGGGCTGGGCACTTTTGCCCTTGCCAGTGAGGCGGTCAAGGGATTGCCCGCGATGGCCTCTGCAGCCGTCATCAGCCCGTTGCTCGGGCTGGTGGCGATGTTCATGCCCTCGAACCTGGGCGATAGCGCGCTCTATACCGAAGACCAGTTACTCGCCCTCAAACAGGCCCGAACCCGCGTGCGCTTGCGTGTTGAACAGCAGGCCGATGGCAGCCTTAAGGGTTACGGCTTCTATACCGGCAAGAATCGCGACTGGGAGATGGTTGATGTCGTGCAGTTCGCGGCACGCGATAGCCGGTTTGTTGCAGACCTTGGTGAAGGTGTTGAGCTGGTCTGGACGCCTGCTGTGGACGGTTCCGACATCCTCGGTATTCCTGCACTGGAGGCTGCTCCGCAGGCGCCGCATATCTGGGTGTATCCGCCGACGAAAGCGGCGGACGGGATTCTGGTGAATCCGGTTTATCCACCGGAGTATCGGGATTTCATATTGGTGTTTCCGGCGGAGTCCGGGGTTCGGCCGCTGTACATTGTTGTCAGCAAACCTGGAGACCATAAGTACTACGATGATCCCGAAACGCTTCCTGCGTTCCCCGACACTCAAAGGGTGAAGTCAAAGGCCTCAGTGCGAGGTGGTGGAAAAAAGAGAGCCCGCTGGCTTGATGGAAAAGGCCGGATATATGAATGGGACTCCAAAACCGGCGCTATAGAGCTGTACGACAAGCTGGGAATTCATTTGGGAGAATTCAATCATTTGACGGGAGAGCGAACAAAAAAAGCAAAGCCAGGCAGAACGACTCCCAGATAACTCACTGAAGAGAGAAAGATGCGCTATTTATCGATCACCGGATTTTTCCCGGATGAGAAGCAGGATGACTCATTGCAATTCGAGCTCAAGGTAAAAGATTACGAACTGAGCCAAGCATTAGCGCAAATCACTGAATCCAAAACTCTTGAGGAAGTTGAACCAGGAGAGCTGGAGATGACTGAAAGTCAGGTCAGGCAGGCGTCAGAGCTTTTGAAAGTCGACTTTCCGAAAGGCCTGGAATATTTCATTGGCACTCGGGCGGGCTCGTAAACAACCAATAAAAAAACCCCGACCAGTCACCTGATCGGGGTTTTCTTTTACCGCTCGTTCGCGATTAGTGCGAAACGCGGCTGGTCCCGCCAACGGTGGAAATCCGTACCCGCTCACCCACGCGGAACACTTCATTCTCCTGCACTTGCTGCACGTAGGCGCGCATGCTGCCGTCGTCTTCACGTACGGTGATTTCAACACCTTGAGTGCGGGTCAGGCCTTCTTCAGTGGCCGAACCGATCAGGCCGCCGGCCACGGCACCGATAACGGCTGCAACGATGCTGCCTTTGCCGCCGCCGATGGCACTGCCGCCAACACCGCCAACCACTGCACCGGCAGCACCACCGATCGGGGTTTTGGTGCCTTCGATTTTCACCGGACGCAGGGATTCGATGGTGCCCATGCGAATCGTCTGCACGCGACGCGCTTCGTCACGGGAGTAGGAGTCACCGGTCAGGCTCGACTGGCAGCCGGTCAGCAACATCGCCATCGTGGAAAAGGAAGCAACCAGCAGAACAGACTTACGCATAGCATCAACTCCAAAGGACAGGTATTCATTAAACTCCGCAGCTTGACGCCTGTCACGGCGTCGCCCGGATAAAGTTGCTTTCATTCAGGCCCGGTACAGGCACCCGCGAACTCCCCAACAGTAGCGCCAAATTCCATTTCCTGCGCCGCCGACCCAAGGATTTCCATGGATTACTTCATCATTGTCGTCACCACAGCCGCCGGCCTGTACTTCCATTGGTGGCTGTATGTGCGGATCAAACGCTGGATGTATCGCGATCTGGCATTGTCACTGGCCGGCAAGGATGAAGGCAAACGCGCGTTCATGCTCGAACGGCTGGAGCAGGCTCAGGCGCAGAAGATCAAGCGCCGGGACCTGCCGAAGTGGCTCCAAGCCGCTGCGGCAGACTATCCCGCTCGGTAGACTGCTCAGGGTGCCAGACGTTCAAGAATCCAGTCGGCGCCCTGCACACGGTAGTTGAGGCGATCGTGCAGGCGGCTCGCGCGGCCCTGCCAGAACTCCATGCGCTCGGGGAGCAAGCGGTAGCCACCCCAGTGTTCCGGGCAGTGAGGCTGAGTGTCGGTGAAGCGTTGCTCGGTCGCCTTGAGCAAATCTTCCAGCTCACCCCGGCCGTTGATCACCCGGCTCTGCGGTGAAGCCCAGGCGCCGAGTCGGCTCCCCAGCGGTCGCACCTGATAGTACGCATCCGACTCTTCAGGCGTGACCTTCACCACCCGCCCTTCGATCCGCACCTGGCGCTCCAAAGTCGGCCAGAAGAATGTCATGGCAGCAAACGGGTTCGCCGCCAGATGCTGGCCCTTGGCACTTTCGTAGTTGGTGAAGAAGGTGAAGCCCTGCTCGTCCAGCCCCTTGAGCAGCAGAATGCGGCAATGCGGACGGCCATTCGCATCCACCGTGGCCAGGGTCATGGCGTTGGCTTCCACTGGCGCCTGTTCGGTTTTCACCGCTTCGGCAAACCACTGGTGAAACAACGCAAAGGGCTCCGCCGGGGCTTGCGCCTCGGTCAGGCCATCCCGGGTGTAATCACGACGCATATCTGCCAGAGACTGGGTCACGGCGCATTCCTTTTCGTTAGCGGATCACTTTTTAGTGGTATCGGTCGCAGCGACTTTCTTGTCGGTTGCGGCGGCTTTGGCGGGCGCGGTCTTTTTCGCCGGAGCCTTGGCCGGGGCCTTTTTCGCTGGAGCCTTGGCAGCAGCTTTCTTGGCCGGAGCCTTTTTGGTGGCCGGTACGGCAGCCTTCTTCGCAGCCGGCGCCGGAGTCACCGGTTTGGCGGCAGGCTTGACGTCCTGGGCGGCGACCATCGTCACTGGCTTAGGTGCTGGCATGTTGTATTTGCTCAGTAGCGCGACCATGGTGTTTTGCGGCGTCACCAGCAGTTCGACGCGGCGGTTCAGGGCACGGCCTTCAACGCTGTCGTTGGCAGCACGCGGTGCTTCGGAGCCCATGCCGCGCAGCATCAGGCGGTCACGCTGCAGACCACTGAGACGGAAAATTGCCGCCACGGCCTGGGCGCGTTCCTGGCTCAACTTGATGTTGGCCGGAGCGGCACCGGTGGTGTCACTGTGACCGAGCACCAGTACGGCGGTTTTCGGGTCGGCTTCAAGGATTTTCGCCACGCGGGTGAACGGGCCGAGGGTCACTGGCAGCAGCATCGCCGGACGATCCGGGTTGAACGAGCCTTCCACCGGCGCGGTCACGACCAGCACGTTTTCACGGCGTTCGAGTTGCAGGTTGCTGTCCTTGATCGCGGTGCGCAGGCGCGGTTCGTAGTCATCCAGCCACGCTTGGGTCACTTTCGGATCGGGCATCGGCACGACTTTGGCAGTGTCCTGCTCCTTGCCACCAAACGGCCACCACCATTTGCCACCCTTGTCGGCCTCTGCCTTGGCGACTTCGACCGGTTTTGCTTCGGGCTTGGCTTCAGCTTTCACTTCTGGCTTGGCTGCCGCCGAGTCGTCCGAGCCAAACGGCCAGTACCACGGATTGCTGCTCTCGGCCTTGGCCACAGGCGCGGTGGCGGCCGGTTTCAATGGGGCAGGCGCCGGAGCCGGCTCCTTGGCTGCAACTTTGTCGGAAGAACCGAACGGCCACCAGCTGCCGCCATCGGCGTCGTTCTTCGGAGTCTGTGCACAACCGGTGATTGCGAAACACAGGGCCAGGGCGAGAGTTTGTTTGGACGACATTGGAAACCCACAAAAAGAATTAGTGAACAATCAGAGGACTTTCGCCCGGATAAACAGACGCTTTGAAACGAAAATCGCCATGAGGTTCCGGCCCTGGAACCTCGGACGATGCTTTACAGACAAGTGGCAAGTACCCGCGCCAGCTTCTGCGCGCGCGGATCCATCAAGACGTACGGCCCCAGGGTATTTGTCACAAATCCGAAGGCCACATCGTGCTCCGGATCAGCAAAACCGATGGAACCGCCCGCCCCCGGATGGCCGAATGCACGCGGGCCGAGGCCGTAGGTGGCGTTCGGCACGTCGGGTTGATCGAGCATGCAACCGAGACCGAAACGGGTGCGGGTCAGCAAGGTCTTGTCCTCGCCGAGGCTGTGTTCGCGGGTCAGTTCGTCGAGCATTTCGCTTTCCAGCAGGCTGCCGTCGAGCAGACCGGCGTAGAACCCGGCGAGGCTGCGGGCATTGCCGTGGCCGTTGGCCGCCGGTTGCTGCATGCGTCGCCATTCCGGTTTGTTGGTGCTGGTGAGCACCGACGGCGGATTGGTGAAGGCCCGGGTGGTCATGGCCGTTGGCTCGCGCATGGTCACTTGCAGCAAGCGTTGGGCGGCAGCGTCGCCAGTGTTGCCCTTGCCGCGAGCGATGTGCGCCACACGATGGAATTCTTCGTCGGCCAGACCGACATGGAAATCCAGCCCCAGCGGTTTGGCGACCCGCGCCACAATGGACTCCCCCGGCCCGCGACCGTCGGCACGCCGCAGCAATTCGCCGATCAGCCAACCGTAGGTGATCGCGGCATAACCGTGACCGGTGCCCGGCGTCCACCACGGTGCTTCGGCGGCGAGGGCGTCGACCATGGTTTGCCAGTCGTACAGCGCTTCAGGCGCCAACAGCTCGCGCAGGGCCGGCAGACCGGCCTGATGGCAAAGCAGTTGGCGCAGGGTGACGGACTCCTTGCCGGCGGCGGCGAATTCCGGCCAGTAACGGGCGACCGGCGCATCGAGCTGCAACTTGCCTTCGGCAACCAGTTGCAGCGCGGTGACGGCGGTGAAGGTCTTGGTGCAGGAGAACAGGTTGGCGATGGTGTCGCTGTGCCAGGCCTCGGCGCCGTCCTTGTCGGCGGTACCGGACCAGAGGTCGAGGACGGTTTCACCGCCGACCCGGATGCACAACGCGGCGCCGCGTTCCTGGGGATCGTCGAATAGTGCGGCGAAGGCTTCGCGCACCGCTTCGAATTGAAGCTCGTAATGTCCCTGAATCTGCACCCGCAACTCCCCCGCGAAAACGCTCTACAAAGTGGCCCGCATTGTTCCAGCCCAAGAGGCTTTTGGGAACCGCTGCGGGCCGGGCGGTCTTCAGGTTTTGAATGATCAGTGACCGTTGCCGGAATGCCCGCCTGCATGGCCTGCGCCCTGCCCCGGGCCTTTGCCGGCGTCAGCCTTGCGGCCGCCTTCGGTTTCGTGGCCGGCCTTGTCCGCTGCGGCAGCCGCTTTCTGCGCCTCTTTGCTCAACTGATCGACGGTCGCCAGGTTGCTTTTGCGCACCGCTTCGACAAAGCCCTGAAACGGCAGATCAGTGACTCCGACCAGACCAAAGTGACCGTTCTCGCCATCGAGCAGGCGCCCGGTCACCGGTTGGTCCAGATACTGGAACCAGTGCACGCCAACAATCGACGGTTCGCTCAGCGCCTGTTTGAGGAAGTTGGCGTAGGCCGGGCCGCGATCTTCTTCCTTGCTTAACGGGGTCACGCCGCCCCAGAACGGGCCACGGTCGGTGGAGCCGAAGTTGAATTCGGTGATCAGCACCGGTTTGTCGAGGTTGCGCAGCGCGGCGAAGTCATAACCGTCCTGCGGTTGCAGGGTGTACATGTTGAAGCTCAGCACGTCGCAATACTGGGCGCAGGACGCCACGGCTTCCGGGGTGCTGGTGGCGAAACGGCCGCCGAGCAGCAACTGGTTCGGCGCGTGCCATTTCAGCGAGTCGGAAATGGTCTTGAAGTAAGTGTCGGCGAAGACCTTCTGGAAGTATTTGAAGTCGGCTTCGATTTCCGGATGCTCAGGATTCGGCAGCGGCGCCTCGAAACCCGGGTCTTCCATCAATTCCCATGCCGGCAGATCAATGCCCCAGGCCTTCGACAGCCCCGCCTGATTGCGGTACTTGTCGCGCAACTGCTTGAGGAATGCGCGTTTGGCCGGAACGTCGGTGGTCATTTTCAAGGTGCCGTAGGCCAGCGCGTAACGGGATTTCGGATCATCGCCGGGGCCGGCCCAGGCCAGTTCGTTGTCGGCGAAGTAGCCGATCAGCCACGGATCATCACGATGATCGCGGGCGGCAATGGCCACGGCACGCTCGGTGGCCATGGCAAAACGCGGATCGAACGGATCAGGCATGCCGCCCCACCAGTCGGTACCGGTGCTGATGCTGGTGTAATCGCCGACGATCGACAGCGGCAAGGTGTACGGCATGCGCTCCGCGTTACCGAGGACGGGGGCGCTCCAGTTACCGACGGTGTTGAAGCCCCAGGCTTGCAGGCGATCAAGGGTGTGGCTGGCCCACTTTTGCTCGTCGACGGTGTTTTTGCACGGCGTCGCGACACTTTGCCCGCTGGTGGCTGCCGACTCGGCGACCCCGGCTTTCGGCTGTTCGGAGGCGGCTACCGGTGCACTGGCGTTGGTTGCCGCCTCTTCGGCGGCGCCAGCCTTGGCGGCTTCGGCGACACCGGCCTTGTTGCCGCTATCCGGGATGCATGGCTCGCCATAAAGGCGCTGAAGGTTGGCGCCGTAGAAGTCGTACCAACGCCCGAAGTTGTAGCCACGGCCCTGATCGGCGCCGTTGCCGCCACGGTTATCACCCTCGCCGAAGTGGCTGGCCAGCGGCTCTTCCGGTTTTGGCAGGGATTCGAACATGTACTCGCGGCCGGCCACGTAGGTCTGGTTGACCTCGGGGCTGACGGTGTTCACGCCCAGGGAATAGAACGGATGGCCCTCGGGCGTCACCAGATACCAGCGGCCGTCACGTTTCTCAGTGCGGAAGAAACCGCTGGCCTTGAACGCCGGGCCTTTGCTCCAGCCACCGAACTTGTCCAGCGAGGACTTTTCGCGCTCGGCCAGCCAGGTGCTCAGTTGTTGCTGTTCTTTGGCGGCGGCGGATTTCAGTTGTTCGTCATTGGCGACTTTCTCCGGCCACTTGCCGCGAGTCGATTGGCCATAGGCGTCCACCAGATTGCCGTAGGCGGATTTGATCACCTCGCCTTCGTCCTGCACGCCAAAGCGCTCGAGCAGCAGACTTTGCGCGGCTTTCGGCTGATCCATCGACAGGCTGACCGACACCACCTGGCTGCGATCCAGCTCACCGCTGCTGCTCGCCAGCAGGATGCGCTGCCCGTCGATCATCATCGGCATCACCGGCCCGGCTTTCATGCCCTGACTCAGTGGCGAGGTCGCGGTCAACGGCACGAGCAAGGTCTGCGCCGAGCCGGCCGGCAGGTCAACGCGGCTGACCAGGGTCTTGCCGTCATTGCTCTGGATTTGTACGTAGACGGTCACCGCCCAGTTCATCGCGCTCTGGATGCGCAGGCTCATCATCCCGGACTGCGACCAGTCCCAGGCACCGGTCTGCGGGGACAGACGCAAGGTCGGGCGGGCCGTCGGATTGAACGTCACCCGCCGCAGCACTTCGCCTTCGGGGGTCTGCTCGGCGTTGGCTTGCGGCAGGTCGGCGTTTTCGGTCGCCACTTTCACCACATCGGCGGGGCGGACAAAGTTGAACAGGGTCTGCTGGCCAGCAGGTGCCGCCAGCAAGGGGCCAGCGAAAACCAGGGCAAAAACGGCAGGCAACGAACGACGAATCATGAGAACGGAATTCTCCCTAACGACCCGCAAGGGCCAATGGAAAAGCAGTGACAGAGAGATAGACAGCGCGGCGGGCAAAACTGCCCACCGATGTCTCAGGATATTTCACGACGGAAAGGAGGCAACGCATTGAGGATCGCCTTGCCGTAGCGCTGGGTGACCAGCCGCCGATCCAGCAAGGTGATGGTGCCGCGGTCTTCTTCGGTGCGCAGCAGACGACCGCAGGCCTGAACCAGCTTCAGCGAGGCGTCGGGCACGGAGATTTCCATGAACGGATTGCCGCCCCGGGCTTCGATCCATTCCGACAGTGCGGCTTCGACCGGATCGTCCGGCACCGAGAACGGGATCTTGGCGATCACCACGTGTTCGCAGTAGGCGCCCGGCAAGTCCACGCCCTCGGCAAAACTGGCGAGGCCGAACAGTACGCTGGAATCGCCGCCATCAACCCGCGCCTTGTGCTTGTTCAGGGTTTCCTGTTTCGACAGGTTGCCTTGAATGAACACTTGCTTGCGCCAGTCGCGGTCGAGGCCGTCGAACACGTCCTGCATCTGTTTGCGCGACGAGAACAGCACCAGACTGCCGCACGAGCCTTCGACCAGTTCCGGCAGGTCGCGGATGATCGCGGCGGTGTGGGCGGCGGCATCGCGCGGGTCGGCCTTCAGGTCCGGCACCCGCAACACGCCGGCGTCGGCGTGATGGAACGGGCTCGGCACCACGGCGGTGACAGCTTTTTTCGGCAGACCGGCGCGCATGCGGAAACGGTCGAACGTGCCGAGTGCGGTCAAGGTCGCCGAAGTCACCAGACAGCCGTAGGCCACGTTCCACAGGCTGCGGCGCAGAGTTTCCGCGGCGAGGATCGGGCTGGCGTTGACCTCGATGTCGAACAGCGAACCGCTTTCGGCCAGGGTCAGCCAGCGGGCCATCGGTGGGTTGTCTTCCGGGTCTTCGGCGGTGAACGCGGTCCACAGCTCCCAGTTGCCGGAGGCACGGGACAACAGGCTGCCGAACAGTGGGTACCATTCTTCGGCCTGATTGCTGGCGATGCCGATGTTGACCTCGCCGTCCATGCCTTCCTTGAGCAGATCGGTCAGGCGGGTGAACAGGTCGTTGAGGCGGGCAAAGCCTTTTTTCAGCTCGATGCCCATCTCGCGCATGTGTTCCGGAATCACCCCGCCGATGAAGCGATGACGCGGACGTTCGCGGCCTTCGACGTCTTCACCGGGCTTGAAATCGGCGATCTGTTCGCAGGCAGTGAACATGAACTGCTGCTGGGTCTTGATCTCCCGCGCCAGCTCCGGCACCTGCTCGATCAGCTTGCCGAGGTCGCCCGGCAGCGGGTGCTGGGCCAGCAGCTTGGTGAGGTTCTTGGCGGTGGTTTCCAGCCAGTCGGCGGTGGAACGCAGGCGCGTGTAGTGGGCGAAGTGACCGATGGCCTTGTCCGGCAGGTGATGGCCTTCGTCGAACACATAGATGGTGTCGCGCGGATCGGGCAAGACTGCCCCGCCGCCCAGCGCCAGATCGGCCAGCACCATGTCGTGGTTGGTGACGATCACGTCGACCTTGCCCATGCCTTCGCGGGCCTTGTAGAAGGCGCACTGACCGAAGTTCGGGCAATGACGGTTGGTGCACTGGCTGTGATCGGTGGTCAGGCGCGCCCAGTCTGCGTCTTCCAGCGCGTTGGGCCAACTGTCGCGGTCGCCGTCCCATTTATTGCCGGCAAGCTTCTCGATCATGCTGGTGAACAGCTTCTGGCTGGCCTCATCGACCTCGATCTTGAAGCCTTCTTCTTCGAAAAGCTGGGCTGTGGCGGTCTGCGCATGGCCTTCCTGCAACAGCATGTCGAGCTTGGACAGGCACATGTAGCGGCCACGGCCCTTGGCCAGGGCGAAGCTGAAATTCAGCCCGCTGTTGCGCATCAGGTCGGGCAAGTCCTTGTAGACGATCTGCTCTTGCAGGGCGACGGTGGCGGTGGCGATCACCAGGCGTTTGCCGGCCAGTTTCGCCGTCGGGATCGCCGCCAGGCTATAGGCCACGGTTTTGCCGGTACCGGTGCCGGCTTCCACCGCGACAATCGCGGGGTCGCCACTGCGCCGGCCTTCGTCGTCGGTGTCGATATCCCCGAGGACCTTGGCAACTTCAGCGATCATCAGGCGCTGGCCATAACGCGGTTTGAGGCTCTTGGCCTCTAGAAAACGCGAGTAGGCGCCCTGGATCGTGGTTTTGAGTTCAGTGCTGATCATTGAGTGTCGGGCGCAAAAAACGCTGGATAAATTTTCAGTGGTTCGGATGGGGGGCTATCATACCCCGCGAATCAATCCTGCGCAGATCGGAGTACCCCAATGACACCTTTTAGCCTCGTTTACCCCATCCATGTACTGGCCGCGCTGGTGTGGGTCGGCGGCATGTTTTTCGCCTGGATGGTGCTGCGCCCTGCAGCGATGAAGGCCCTGGACGGCCCCGGGCGCCTGACGCTCTGGGTGGAAGTGTTTCAAGGTTTTTTTCGTTGGGTGTGGGGGGCGGTGATTCTGCTGCCGGTGACCGGAGTGGGCATGCTGCACCTGCAACACATCGCCTTCGATAACGCGCCGCGCTATGTACAGGTGATGATGGGGTTGTATGTGGTGATGACCGCGCTGTTCATCCGGATTCAGGCCTTGATGCTGCCGGAACTGCGCACGGCGGTGCAGGCGAAGGACTGGCCGGCCGGTGCGGCAGTGCTGGGGCGGATTCGCAAGGTGGTGGGGTTCAATCTGCTGGTCGGGGTCGTGCTGGTGGCGGTGGCGGCTGCGCGGCCCTCGTTCTGACAAGCGCGTTTTACCTGATCGTTCCCACGCTCTGCGTGGGAATGCAGCCCGTGACGCTCCGCGTCACTGGACGCGGAGCGTCCCTTGAGGCATTCCCACGCGGAGCGTGGGAACGATCAACGTAGAGGGTAGGTGCAATCGATTACAAGCGCTGTACGGTGACAGACCCCGCCGCACCCGCAGGCCCCGGCTGCCCGTCGGCCCCCGGTTTGCCGCTCTTGCCGCCATCGGCGCGATAGACCAGGCAGCCCTTGGACTTGCCACCCGCCCCCGGTTTGCCGCCAGGACCGGCCGGGCCACCGGCACCGCCGGCAACTTCGACCTTGATCAACTCGGCCGGAAACTCGCGCGGTACTTCAAGACGCACCAGTGCGCCCGGTGCACCCGGCTGACCGTCGCTGCCGTTGCTGCCATCAAAACCGTGCCCCGCCTGACCCCAGGTGCATCCCGGCTCTTGACCGTTAGCGCCATCAAGACCGACAAACCCCGGCGCACCGGTGCCGCCACGGGCATCGACCACCAGTTTCGGCGCATTCAACGCCTTGAATTGCAGATTCAGATTGCGCCCGGCGCGGGCGGCTTTTTCGTAGGTGCCCGGGGCACCACGGGCGGTGATCTGGCTGCCCTCGGCGAGCTCAGCGCGGATGACTTTCATATCCAGCGCCTGTTCGCTTGGCACAATGGCAATGCGCGCCTCATGGCCCAGTCGCAATTCGCCGACACTCAGCTCGGTCACGTTCGAGGGAATCAGCAAGGTGCCGTAATCGGCGACCACCAGTTTCTCCAGTTGCAAGGTGCTGGCGGTGTTGGGCAGACGCATCAGGGAATTGGTTTCGACGCTGACCACCTGGGCGCAGGCCAATGGACTGATGAATGCAGCGAGCAGGCAGAGTTTACGCATGGGAAGCCTCCGGAGCGGCCGGGGCCGGGATGGTTTGCAGGTGGAAAACGCCGAACAACAGGATGCGGCCGCGATCACGCCAAGGGTGCGGACGGCCCTTGAGGCTGCGATTGCACAGCAGCACTTCGAGCACATGGATCGCCAGCAGCAGACCGCCGGCCAGATTGACCAGCAGGTGCAGCGGATGAACAAACGGCACCAGCTGATTGGCCAGCACCACGCAGCAGAACAGCAGGGTCAACAATCGCCCCAGCCCAAAGAACACCTTCATACGCTCCCCCGTGTTGCGAATTATTCTTTGGGCGCACAGTAACGGCTTCTGCAGGGGATAAGCCAGAGGGAAAAATGAAAAAAACCGATCCACCGCCGGATGGCTGCCGGTTCGACGATGTTCATCGACCGACAGCTCTAGCCTGCGGACTACAGACGCATCCTAACGATTGATGTGCAGTTCCACCCGACGGTTTTGCGCACGCCCCTCGTCCGTGTTGTTATCGGCGACCGGTTCGCTCTCGCCACGCCCTTCACTGGTGAGTTTGTCCGGCGCCAGGCCCTGGCTCAGCAAATACTCCGCCACACTGCTGGCGCGGCGCTCCGAAAGTGCCTGGTTATAAGCATCCGAACCCTTGCTGTCGGTGTGACCGATGACTTTGATGCTCACCACGTCGGCATTGCGCAGTTTGTCCATCAGCGTGTCCAGCTGGCTTTTAGCGGCCGGTTTCAGATCGGACTTGTCGAAGTCGAACAGCACGTTGCCGGCATCGTTGAGGGTGATGACTTCGGTTTGCGGGGCCGGTTCGGCGGGTTTCTCGGTGACCGGGTATTGCGGCAGCGGACAGCCACGGTGGTCGACCGGGGTGTTGGCCGGGGTATCGGGGCAACGGTCGCGGCGATCGAACACGCCGTCGTCGTCTTCATCGCCATCCTGGGCATAGCAGATCAATCCGCCGGTGAGGATCCCCAGCGCAGCGCCACCGCCGGCCCAACCGCTGCTTTCGAGCGCGCCGAGACCGCCGCCGACCAGTCCGCCAATAAGGCTGCAGATCGGCCAGGTACGTTGATTGAGGGGAGCGGTGCCATCGCTGTGGGTGGCGCAACCGGTCAACAGGCTGCCCAGCAGCAGAACCGGCAAGACGGACCTTGTAAGAACACTCATCGTTAAAGCTCCTGTGTCACCGGCCCATACCGGTTACACAGGAGTAAAGACCCGCATCCGCGACTGCACAAGCCGCGGATGCGAGGGGGCTAGCGGTTGATTTTGATTTCGGTACGACGGTTCAGCGCGCGACCGTCGGCAGTTTTGTTGTCTGCCACCGGCTGGCTTTCACCGGCACCGGTCACCGACACGAAGCTGCTTTGCGGTACGCCGCTTTCGACCAGGTACTTGACCACCGAGTGCGCGCGGCGATCCGACAGTTTCTGGTTGTAGGCATCGCTGCCGACGCTGTCGGTGTGGCCGGTCACGGTCAGTTGCGCCGTGCTGGATTCCTGTTTCAGGCGCGAAGCGACTTTATCCAGGACCAGCTTGTCAGCCGGGGTCAGCGTGGCCTTGTCGAACTGGAAGTGAACATCGCGGATGACAATGGTTTCTTCCTTGACCACTACAGCTTCTTCGACCACTGGCGCAGGGGCTGGTGGAGGGCAGCCGTCAGCATCGACCTGTACGCCTTTAGGCGTGCCCGGGCACTTGTCGCGACTGTCCGGCACACCATCGCCGTCTTCGTCGCCATCACCGTGAACCCAGCAATAGGCTGCTGCCGTACCGCCGACGAGTAACGCGCCATACCCCGCCCATGCGGAGCTTTCGGTCGCGCCGAGACCCGCACCGACGACACCACCGACTGCCGCACAGGTCGGCCAGTCGGTTTTCTGCAAACCTGCGCAACCAGTCAACACACTGGTTAGCAGAACCAAGGGTAATGCTGTCCGAACTATGCTCATCTAGTTTTCTCCTGAGGGATCGGCTTAGAACCGATTCAGGGAGTAAAGACCGGAGTTTTAATCTCCGCCAGCAATAGGCCATTGCTGTTTGTGCGCCTGTTCACGGGACTTCGACGAATTTGCCGCAAACCCGCAGGACAGAGATCTAGGCCTTGGCGTCCGGGCAGGCTAGTCTTGGCGCTCTGATTGAGGAGCTTCGATGAACGTCGCCATTTCTTCCCGCACGCCACAGCAGGCATTGGCCGCCCTGCTCGACCGCTACGCCCCGGCACGTCTGCTGCTGATCGGCGCCAGCGAGTTCCCGGCGCTGGCTGCCTTCAAGGAAGCGCACCCGGACACCTGCGTCGCGCACGCCGCGCCCGGTGCGTTGCCGGCGGAACTGGCGGCCCGGCGTTTCGACCTGGCGCTGGTGGTCGATTGCCTGGAACATTTGCCCAAGCGTGACGGCCTGAATCTGTTGGGCGGGATCCGCAACCTCAACGCCAGCCGCATCGCCGTGCTGGCGGATCTGCCGGCCAGCGGCTGGCAGGAGACCGATTTTTACTCACTGGCCCTGCAGGCCAGCGAACGCTTCGCCCGCGACGAGCAGGTACTGACACTCTTCACCTACGATCTGCTTGACTACAAACAAGTCCCCGACTGGCTCAACTCACGGTTCTGGGCCAATCCGGAAAACTTCGGGAAATACTGGTGGTAATGCAATGAGTACAGCCATTTGCCCCTGCGGCAGCGGCAACCTGCTGGATGCCTGCTGCGGTCACTATCACGCCGGCCACCCGGCCCCGTGCGCCGAAGCCCTGATGCGTTCGCGCTACAGCGCCTACGTGCTGGGCCTGATCGATTATCTGGTGGCGACCACCCTGCCCGCCCAGCAAGCGGGGCTGGATCGCCAGTCGATCAGCGACTGGAGCGCCCGGAGCACCTGGCTCGGTCTGGACGTGGAAAGCTCGGAAGTGCTCGGCGGCCAGCCGGAACACGCGTTCGTCACCTTCACCGCACGCTGGCATGACGGTCAGGGCGAACACAGCCACCGCGAACGCTCGTCGTTCGTGCAGAACAGCGGGCGCTGGTACTTCATCGACCCGACCGTGCAACTGAAGCTGGGCCGCAACGACGCCTGCCCGTGCGCCAGCGGTCAGAAGTTCAAGAAATGCTGCGCGGGGTATTTCGGCAGCTGAAGCTAGACTGGGCAGCAAAGGGAGTTAAACCATGCTCGGTCATTGGCGCACATTTCAGGCTTTCTCACTGCTCATGCTCTTGGGGATCAGCTTCTCGGGGCTCGGCGGCTGTGCGTCATGGTTTACCGACGACACCCGCGCCCCCGCCGTGCACCTGGTGAAAGTCGAAGTGGTGCGCGCCAAGTTGCTGGAACAGAAATTCATTCTGCACTTTCGCATCGACAACCCCAACGACAGCGACCTGACCGTGCGCGGTCTGGAATACCGCATACACCTGGCCGACATGCTGCTGGCCGAAGGCGAGCACGAACACTGGATCACGGTGAACCCCAAAAGCAGCGCGTTTTACAAGGTGCCGATCCGTACCAACCTGTGGCCGAAGGTCAAAGAGGTGGTGAAAATGCTGAAAAACCCGAACCAGCAGATTCCCTATCGACTGGAGGGCGAGATGGAAACCGGTTTATTCATCGCGCACTACGTGCACCTGGCGCGCAATGGCGTGATAATCCCCGCCGATTTGATTACGGAGTGACCCCGATGACCCAGCAACCTCATGTCCATGGCCCAGACTGCAACCACGATCATGACCATCACCATGATCACGACCATGGCCATGTCCACGGCCCGAACTGCGGCCACGCCCACCAGGAACCGGTGCGCAACGCCCTGAAAGACGTTGGCCGCAACGACCCTTGCCCATGCGGCAACGGCAAGAAATTCAAGAAGTGCCACGGCGCTTGATGCCTTGGGCGAAGAGCATCTTCGCCTGAGACACCGCCTTCGCGAGCAAGCCCGCTCCCACAAGGATCGCGCTCCATCAGGAGCAACTCGGTCGAATGTGGGAGCTGGCTTGCCAGCGATGAGGCCGGCGCACTCCCCGATCAGTATCAGACTGCCTCAAGAATCCCGGCACTGCTGATCACCGTCGCATACTCCCCGTGCAAATTCCCCAGCGACATCGCATGTACCTCCTCAGCCGAACGCAACGTGCCGAAATAGTCGGCCTTGTCGAAGGTAAAGCACGCATCCTCCGCCACCCACGCGTCAAACCCCAGATTGCCCGCCGTGCGCGCCGTGGATTCCACCGAGTTGTTCGTCGCCACGCCGACAATGATCAACTGCCCGATCCCCGCCTCACGCAACTTCGCCTCAAGCCCCGTCGCACAAAACGCATCCGGCACCTGTTTCTGAATCAGCCACTCGTCGTCCTGCGGCAGAAACCTTTCCTGAAAATCCACGCCTGACTGCTCGGGCCAGAACACCGAATCCGGTGAGCGCGACAAGTGCTGCACGTGGATCACCGGCCGACCGCTGCGCCGCCAGAAGTTCAGCAAGTCGAGGATTCGTTCTTCGGCCAACGGATTATTCCGTCGACCCAGACGCGGCTGCAGGATGCCTTTTTGCTTGTCGATGATGATCAGTGCAGCGTTGGCCTGAAGCTCCATGGCGATTTTTCTCACGCGGGGTCATTGAATTTCCCGTACTTGAGCATCACCTCCTGTGACTAAGCAAGCTATCGAACGCACACAGGACAACCTGAAGCCGGCGTTTGCTGTCCGCACGTAAGCCATTTTCCTGATTTGGAGCTTTCCATGATCGACCTGTATTACTGGACCACGCCCAACGGCCACAAGATTTCCCTGTTCCTCGAAGAAGCGGGCCTGCGTTACGACGTGCACCCGATCAATATCAGCCAAGGCGAGCAGTTCCAGCCGCACTTTCTGAAAATCGCCCCGAACAACCGCATCCCGGCCATCGTCGATCATGAGCCGGCCGATGGCGGCGAGCCGTTGTCGCTGTTTGAGTCCGGGGCGATCCTGCTGTACCTCGCGGAAAAGACCGGCAAGTTCCTGCCCAAGGATCTGCGTGGCCGCCAGGTGTCGCTGCAATGGCTGTTCTGGCAAATGGGCGGGCTGGGGCCGATGGCCGGGCAGAACCATCATTTCAGCCAGTTCGCGCCGGAAAAAATCCCCTACGCGATCAAGCGCTACGTCGATGAAACCGCCCGTTTGTACGGGGTGCTGGACAAGCAACTGGCCAACAATGAGTTCGTCGCTGGCAGCGAATACAGCATCGCCGACATGGCGATCTACCCGTGGATCGTCTCGCACAAATGGCAGAGCCAGAACCTCGAAGACTTCCCGAACGTGCAGCGCTGGTTCAACCACATCAAGGATCGCCCGGCGACCGTGAAGGCCTACGCGCTGGTGCAGAAGATCAATCCGCCGAAGTCCTGACCTGCCTTGATCGTTCCCATGTAGAGGCGTCGAACCGTCCGCGTGGAATTGGGCCGCAGAGCGACCCGGGCTGCATTCCCACGCATAGCGTGGGAACGATCTGCGTGAGCGGTAAGAAATAACCGCTCGCCCCGCTTGCGCGGCCCCCTCCTGCTCACTAACGTAGCGGCTTTATTGCGCCCCCAGCCTCTACACCCCGCAGGAGCTTTGCCATGGCCTCGCCAGCCCTTTCACATTTTCTTCCCCGGTTCGGCGTTGCCGCAGCAGTGGCCGGTGTTCTGAGCCTGACCGGTTGTCAGACCTGGAACGCCCAGGACACCCTCCCGCCGACTTCCGGTGTGCAGCCGCTCAAGGGCCTGGCGCAGAACGTTTCGGTGCGCCGCAATGCCATGGGCATGCCGCTGATCGAAAGCAACAGCTTCCACGACGCACTGTTCGCCCTCGGTTACGTGCACGCCAGCGACCGGATCAATCAGATGGTCACCCTGCGCCTGTTGGCTCAGGGCCGTCTCGCGGAAATGTCCGGTTCGTCGATGCTCGACGCCGACCGCTACATGCGCGCCGTCAACCTGAAGAAAAGCGCCGGCGAGCTGTACAAGGCTTCGTCGCCACGGCTCAAGCGTTTCTTCGAAGTCTATGCCCGGGGCGTCAACGCCTACCTGTTCCGCTACGCCGACAAACTGCCGGGGGATCTGGCTTCCAGCGGCTACAAGCCTGAATACTGGAAACCGGAAGATTCGGCGCTGATTTTCTGCCTGCTGAACTTCAGCCAGTCGGCCAACCTGCCGGAAGAAATCGCTTCGCTGGTGTTGGCGCAGACCGTGACCAACGACAAACTGGCGTGGCTGACCCCGTCCGCTCCCGACGAAAACCTGCCGCTGGCCGAGGCCGACAAGCTGCAAGGCATCAAGCTCAACGGGCAGATTCCGGGGCTCACAGAGCTGAGCAACGCCAGCGAACAATTGGCCGCCCTCAACCTGCTGGGCACTCAGTCGTCGAACAACTGGGCCATCGCCCCGCAGCGCAGCCGCAGCGGCAAGAGCCTGCTGGCCAGCGACAGCCATGGCCCGCTGGCCGCGCCGTCGCTGTGGAGTTTCGTGCAGATTCGCGCGCCGAAATACCAGGCCGCCGGCGTGACCGTGGCCGGTCTGCCGATGGTACTCGGCGGTTTCAACGGCAAAGTGGCGTGGAGCCTGACCAGCGTGCTCGGCGATAACCAGGACCTGTTCCTGGAAAAAATCCGTCGTCAGGGCAGCACGTTGTCCTACGAGGTCAACGGCAAGTGGCAACCGGTTGCGGTGCGCAACGAAACCTACTTCGTCAAAGGCCAGCGGCCGATTCGCGAAGCGGTGTACGAAACCCGCCATGGCGCGCTGCTCAACAGCACCCAGGCTGCCGCTCAGGGCGCAGGCTTTGGCCTGGCCTTGCAGACGCCGAGCTTCACCGACGACAAATCGCTCGATGCGTTTTTTGATCTGAGCCGCGCCCAGAACGTTGAGCGCGCCTCGGACGCCAGCCGGGAAATCCGCGCCATCGCGCTGAATCTGGTGTTCGCCGACGCCAGCAACATTGGCTGGCAAGTCACCGGGCGGTTCCCGAACCGTCGGGAAGGTGAAGGCCTGCTGCCGTCGCCGGGCTGGGAAGGTCGCTACGACTGGGACGGTTACGCCGACCCGATGCTGCACCCGTACGATCAGGATCCGGCCCAGGGCTGGCTCGGCACCGCCAACCAGCGGGTCATTCCCCATGGCTACGGCATGCAACTGTCCAATTCCTGGGCGGCGCCGGAACGTGGCGAGCGCCTGGCCGAACTGGCCGGCAGCGGCAAGCATGACGGTCGCAGTGTGATCGCCATGCAGTACGACCAGACCACCACCTTCGCCGCCAAACTGAAGAAAATGTTCGAGGCACCGGGCATGGCGCAGCCGCTGAAACAGGCGATCGACGCCCTGCCGGAAGCCGAGCGCAGCAAGGCCCGCGAAGCCTATACCCGCTTGATGGCGTTCGATGGCAAGCTCAGCCCGACCTCCGCCGACGCGGCGATCTACGAGTTGTTCCTGCAGGAAAGCATGAAGCAGATCTTCCTCGACGAGCTAGGCCCGCAAGGCAGCCCGGCGTGGAAAGCGTTTATCGCCAATGGCGACCTGTCCTACGCCGCCCAGGCCGATCACTTGCTGGGCCGCGAAGACAGTCCGTTCTGGGACGACGCCCGCACCCCGCAAAAAGAAGACAAACCGGCGATCCTCGCCCGCAGTCTGGCGGCAGCGATCAGCGCCGGCGACAGTCAGTTGGGCGGTGATCGCAGAGCCTGGCAGTGGGGCAAACTGCACCGTTACGAGTGGAAGAATGCCAACGGCCAGACCGTTCGCGGGCCAATCGCAGCGGGCGGTGACCATACCACCCTGAACACGGCGGCATTTGCCTGGGGCCAGGACTTCAACACCACCCGTGCGCCGTCGATGCGCTTTATCGTCGACTTCGGTCAGAGCGAACCGCTGATGGGGCAGAACGGGACGGGGCAATCCGGAAATCCGGTAAGCCCGAACTACCTGAACGGCATCGATCCGTGGCTCAAGGGGCAGTACATCGGCTTGCCGATGCAGCCGCAGAACTTTGACCGGGTGTATGGCAAGACGCGGTTGACGCTTACCCCCGGCAAGTAAATCCCCACCTGATCGTTCCCACGTCGAGGCGTCGAACCGTCCGCGTGGGAATGCAGCCCGTGACGCTCCGCGTCACTGGACGCAGAGCGTCCCTTGAGGCATTCCCACGCAGAGCGTGGGAACGATCATGCGACAGTTCAGAAAAACAATAGAACTTCTGACTTCGCGCCAACCTCATAGCTAACAAGTCTTCCGTTCCGGTAACGCCATGGACCTTGTTATCGCCCGCCCCGAAGGTTTGTACTGCCCCGCCGGGGATTTCTATATTGACCCGTGGCGACCCGTCGAGCGCTCGGTCATCACTCATGCCCATGGCGATCATGCCCGTGGTGGCAACCAGCATTACCTGGCCACCAGCGCCGGCGAAGGGATTCTGCGCGCGCGTCTGGGCCAGGACATCAACCTGCAAACCCTCGACTACGGCCAGCGCCTGACCCACCACGGCGTCACCTTGAGTTTTCATCCCGCCGGTCATGTGCTCGGCTCGGCTCAGGTGCGGCTGGAGTACGGCGGCGAAGTCTGGGTCGCGTCCGGCGACTACAAGATCGAACCCGACGGCACCTGCGCGCCGTTCGAACCGGTGCGCTGCCACACCTTCATCACCGAATCGACCTTCGGCCTGCCGATCTACCGCTGGCAGCCGCAGGCGCAGGTATTCGCCGAGATCAATCAGTGGTGGCAGGCCAACATCGAGGCCGGCAAGGCCAGCGTGCTGTTCTGCTATTCGTTCGGCAAGGCCCAGCGGATTCTCCACGGCATCGATGAGACCCTCGGGCCGATCCTCAGCCACGGAGCGGTCGAGCCGCTGAACCGCGTGTACCGCGAGGCCGGCGTCTACCTGCCACCAACGATCTACGCCGGCGAGGTGAAAAAGAACGACCCGATGATGCGCCAGGCGCTGGTCATCGCCCCGCCTTCGGCCGGCGGCAGCAGCTGGATGCGCCGCTTCGGCGATTACAGCGACAGCTTCGCCAGCGGCTGGATGCGCTTGCGCGGCCCCCGTCGGCGGCGCGGGGTCGATCGCGGTTTCGTGCTCTCGGATCACGCCGACTGGCCCGGCCTGCTGTGGGCCATCGAACAGACCGGCGCCGAGCGGGTGATGGTCACCCACGGCTCGATTGGCGTCCTGGTGCGCCATCTGCGCGAAAAAGGGCTGGACGCACAAGGGTTCAACACCGAATACGGTGACGATGAGGAAGAGCTTCCTGCCGCCACGCCCGCCGTTGCCGAGGTACAACCATGAAAGACTTCGCCGGGTTGTACGCCGAACTCGACGCCACCACCTCCAGCAACGCCAAACTGGCGGCCATGCAGACCTACTTCGCCCAGGCGCAACCGCAGGATGCCGCTTGGGCGGTGTACTTCTTGTCCGGCGGGCGGCCGCGGCAACTGGTGCCGGTGCGGATCCTGCGCGATCTCGCGGTCGAAATGTCCGGGTTGGCGCCATGGCTGTTCGAGGAGAGCTATCAAGCGGTCGGCGATCTGGCGGAAACCATCTCGCTGGTGTTGCCGGAACATCCATACACCTCCGAGGCCGGCCTCGCCGAATGGATCGAAGACAAACTGCTGCCCCTGCGCGGTGAAACCCCGGAATACCTCGCCCACCAATTGCCCGCTCTGTGGGCGCAACTGGATCGGCCGAGCCTGATGCTGTGCATCAAATTTATCACCGGCAGTTTCCGGGTCGGCGTATCCAAACTGCTGGTGACCCGCGCCCTTGCCTCCATGGCCGGGCTGGACAGCAAACGCGTGGCACAAAGACTGGTGGGTTATACCGACCTGTCCAACCGGCCGAACGCTGCCGCTTACCTGAAACTGATCGCCCCCGAATCCAGCGAAGAGCACGCCCAACGCGGCGGCCAGCCCTACCCGTTCTTCCTCGCCCACGCGCTGGCGCAACCGGTGGAAACCTTCGAGGCCCTGCTCGGGCCGCCGAGCAACTGGCAGGTGGAATGGAAGTGGGACGGCATTCGGGCGCAGGTGGTCAAGCGTGACGGAAAATTGTGGGTCTGGTCGCGCGGCGAGGAGTTGGTCACCGAGCGTTTTCCCGAATTCGACACGCTGCTGCACGGATTGCCCGATGGCACGGTGATCGACGGCGAAATCGTGGTCTGGAAAAACCAGCGCCCGGTCACCGAAGACGCTTTCGATCCGCAGTCGACAGAGGCCCCGGCGGTGCAACCCTTCGCGCTGTTGCAGCAGCGGATCGGCCGCAAGTCGTTGGACCGCAAAATCCTCGAAGACGCGCCGGTGGTGGTACTCGCCTACGACTTGCTCGAATGGGAAGGCGAAGACTGGCGCAATCAGCCTCAGGCCAAGCGTCGTGAGCAACTGGAGCAGGTCATCGCCCGCTGCAACAACCCGGTGCTGCTACCCTCGCCGATCCTGACGGGAGATGACTGGTTTGACCTCGCCCGTCAGCGCGAGGCCTCCAGGCGCCTGGGAGTCGAAGGCATGATGCTCAAGGCACGGGACGCGATGTACGGCGTCGGCCGCACCAAGGACATGGGCGTGTGGTGGAAATGGAAGGTCGATCCGTTCAGCGTCGACGCGGTGTTGATTTACGCCCAGCGCGGTCACGGTCGCCGCGCCAGCCTTTACAGCGATTACACCTTTGCGGTGTGGGACGGCCCGCCCGGTGCCAGTGCGCGGGCGCTGGTGCCCTTCGCCAAGGCCTATTCCGGGCTGACCGACGCGGAAATGCGCGAAGTCGACAGCATCGTGCGCAAGACCACCGTGGAAAAATTCGGCCCGGTCAGCAGTGTGAAACCGAGCCTGGTGTTCGAACTGGGCTTCGAAGGCATCGCCCTCTCCCGTCGGCACAAGAGCGGCATCGCCGTGCGCTTCCCGCGCATGTTGCGCTGGCGTCAGGACAAAACCGTTGACGAGGCCGACAGCCTGGCGACCCTGCAAAACCTGTTGGTCTGACTCCTTCCCCCGATACTCCCCCTCACCCCGATCGTTCCCACGCTCCGCGTGGGAACGCCTCAATGGACGCTCCGCGTCCGCTTTGGGACGCGGAGCGTCCCGGGCTGCATTCCCACGCAGAGCGTGGGAACGATCCCCTGAACCATCCTGGTGCAGCTTTTGCGGTGCGCCCGTTTTCGTGCACTGACCGGCCCCGGCATGCACTTGCTGCACCTTTTAAAACACTTGTTCGGGACTCTGGTTCGGAAATTGCTACTTTCTATAAGTCGTAAGCGCTCCAGTAACAATCATTCCGCGCCACAAGCGCTCATATTGGTTCTTAGGGATTGAATAATGAAAAAAGCATTGCTGACCCTTTCTGCACTGGCGTTGTGCATGGCCGCCGGCTCCGCGCTGGCCAAGGAATACAAAGAACTGCGGTTTGGCGTTGACCCTTCCTACGCACCGTTCGAGTCGAAAGCGGCAGACGGCAGCCTGGTTGGCTTCGACATCGATCTGGGCAACGCGATCTGCGCCGAGCTGAAGGTCAAGTGCAAATGGGTTGAAAGTGACTTCGACGGCATGATTCCGGGCCTCAAGGCCAATAAATTCGACGGTGTGATCTCGTCGATGACCGTTACCGAAGCCCGCGAAAAAGTCATCGACTTCTCCAGCGAGCTGTTCTCCGGCCCGACGGCCTACGTGTCGAAAAAAGGTTCGGGCATCACCGACGACGTCGCTTCCCTGAAAGGCAAAACCGTCGGCTACGAGCAAGGCACCATCCAGGAAGCCTATGCCAAAGCCGTGCTGGACAAGGCCGGCGTGAAAACCCAGGCCTATCAAAATCAGGACCAGGTGTATTCCGACCTGACCTCGGGCCGTCTCGATGCGGGCATTCAGGACATGTTGCAGGCCGAACTGGGCTTTCTGAAGTCGCCGCAAGGCGCTGATTATGAAGTCAGCAAGCCGGTCGACAACCACTTGCTGCCAGCCAAGACCGCTGTCGGTATTAAGAAAGGTAACACCGAGCTGAAAGCGCTTTTGGATAAAGGTATCAAAGCGTTACACGATGACGGCAAATACGCCGAGATTCAAAAGAAACACTTTGGCGATCTGAATCTGTACAGCGGCAAATAATGCCCCGGCGCCCATCCTCGATGGGCGCCTTTTTCATTCAGTCAGGTTGCTGATTTATGTTCGAAACCCTCTTACAACATCTGGGGCTCTCCGCCTTCAGCCTCAAGGGCTTTGGCCTGTTGCTGTTGGAAGGCACCTGGATGACCATCAAATTGTCGGCGTTGTCGCTGCTGGTGGCCGTGTTGCTCGGCCTGCTCGGCGCCAGTGCCAAGCTGTCAAAAGTCAAACTGCTGCGCCTGCCCGCCCAGCTCTACACCACGCTGATTCGCGGGGTGCCGGACCTGGTGCTGATGCTGCTGATCTTCTACAGCCTGCAAACCTGGCTGACGACGCTCACCGATTACCTGGAATGGGAATACATCGAGATCGACCCGTTCAGCGCCGGGGTCCTGACCCTGGGCTTCATTTACGGCGCGTACTTCACTGAAACCTTTCGCGGGGCGATTCTTGCCGTGCCGCGCGGCCAGGTCGAAGCCGCCACCGCCTATGGTCTCAAGCGCGGCCAGCGCTTTCGCTTCGTGGTGTTCCCGCAAATGATGCGCTTCGCCCTGCCGGGCATCGGCAACAACTGGATGGTGATGCTCAAGGCCACCGCGCTGGTTTCGATCATCGGCCTGGCCGATCTGGTCAAGGCCGCACAGGACGCCGGCAAGAGCACCTATCAGCTGTTTTACTTCCTGGTGCTCGCCGCGTTGATTTACCTGCTCATCACCAGTGCCTCGAACTTCATCCTGCGCTGGCTCGAACGCCGCTACGCCGCCGGTGCAAGGGAGGCCGTACGATGATCGAACTCCTGCAGGAATACTGGAAAGCCTTCCTTTATACCGACGGTCAGAACATCACTGGTCTTGCGATGACGATGTGGCTGCTCAGCGCCTCGATCTTCTTCGGCTTCATCGTGTCGATTCCGCTGTCGATCGCCCGGGTCTCGCCGCACTTCTACATTCGCTGGCCGGTGCAGTTCTACACCTACCTGTTCCGTGGCACGCCGCTCTATATCCAGCTGCTGATCTGCTACACCGGGATCTACAGCCTGGCCGCCGTGCGCGCGCAGCCGCTGCTCGACAGTTTCTTTCGCGATGCGATGAACTGCACGATCCTGGCCTTCGCCCTCAACACTTGCGCCTACACCACGGAGATTTTCGCCGGGGCGATCCGCAGCATGAACCACGGTGAAGTCGAAGCGGCCAAGGCCTACGGGCTGACCGGCTGGAAGCTGTATGCCTACGTGATCATGCCGTCGGCGCTGCGCCGTTCGTTGCCGTACTACAGCAACGAAGTGATCCTGATGCTGCACTCGACCACCGTGGCCTTCACCGCGACCATCCCCGACATCCTGAAAGTCGCGCGGGACGCCAACTCGGCGACCTTCCTGACCTTTCAGTCGTTCGGCATCGCCGCGCTGATCTACCTGACCATCACCTTTGCGCTGGTCGGCCTGTTCCGCCTTGCCGAACGCCGATGGCTGGCCTTCCTCGGCCCGACCCACTAGGACCCATTAGAGATGCGTCATCAGATACACGACCTGCTGGCCCCGCTGCCGGGGACCGCACGACAGATCCACAGTTTTCACTTTGGCCCGGACAAGGCCCGAGGCAAGATCTACATCCAGTCTTCGCTGCACGCCGACGAACTGCCCGGCATGCTCGTGGCCTGGCACCTCAAGCAGCGCCTGGCGGAGCTGGAAGCCGCCGGCCGCCTGCGCAGCGAAATCGTGCTGGTGCCGGTGGCCAACCCGGTCGGCCTCGAACAGGTGCTGATGGATGTGCCGCTGGGCCGCTACGAATTGGAGAGCGGGCAGAACTTCAACCGCTGGTTTGTCGACCTCAGCGAGGAAATCGGCAACGAGATCGAAACACAGCTGTGCGACGACCCGCAGCGCAACCTTGAGCTGATCCGCGCCAGCCTGCGCAATGCCCTCGCCCGCCAGACCGCCAGCACCCAACTGCAATCCCAGCGCCTGACCCTGCAACGGCTGGCCTGCGATGCGGACATGGTGCTCGACCTGCATTGCGATTTCGAATCCGTGGTTCACCTCTACACAACGCCCGAGGCCTGGCCGCAGGTCGAGCCGCTGGCGCGCTACATCGAATCCCAGGCGAGCCTGTTGGCCACCGACTCCGGCGGCCAGTCGTTCGATGAGTGCTTCACCCTGCTGTGGTGGCAATTGAAGGAGCGCTTCGGCGAACACTTCGAGATTCCGCTCGGCAGTTTCTCGGTCACCGTCGAGTTGCGTGGCCAGGGGGATGTCACCCATCCGCTGGCCAGTCGCGATTGCCAGGCGCTGATCGATTACCTGATTCATTTCGGCGCCATCGTCGGCGAGCCCAAAGCCTTGCCGGCCCTGCCACATCCCGCCACACCTTTGGCCGGCGTAGAACCGGTGGCCACTCCCGTCGGCGGCCTGCTCGTCTACACCGCCACACCCGGCCAGCTTCTGGAAGCCGGGCAGAAAATCGCCGAAATCATCGACCCGATCAGCGACCGGGTCACACCAGTCCATTGCACCGCTTCCGGTCTGCTCTATGCCCGCTCGTTGCGGCGCATGGCCACCGCCGGGATGGTGATCGCCCACGTCGCGGGCGCCGAAGCCTATCGCAGCGGCTATTTACTTTCGCCTTGAGGATGCCTGTCCCATGTACAAATTGACCGTTGAAGGCCTGCACAAAAGCTATGGCGACCATCAGGTGCTCAAAGGCGTCTCGCTCAAGGCCAGGACCGGTGACGTGATCAGCCTGATCGGCGCCAGCGGCTCGGGCAAAAGCACCTTTTTGCGCTGCATCAACTTTCTCGAACAACCCAACGACGGCGCAATGAGCCTCGACGGCCAGGCGATCCGCATGGTCACCGACCGCCACGGCATGCACGTCGCCGACCCCAATGAACTGCAACGCCTGCGCACCCGGCTGGCGATGGTGTTCCAGCATTTCAACCTGTGGAGCCACATGACCGTGCTGGAAAACATCACCATGGCCCCGCGCCGGGTGCTGGGCTGCAGCAAACAGGAAGCCGACGACCGCGCCCGGCGTTATCTGGAAAAGGTCGGCCTGCCGGCACGGGTGGCCGATCAGTACCCGGCGTTTCTCTCCGGCGGCCAGCAACAGCGGGTGGCGATTGCCCGCGCGTTGGCGATGGAGCCGGAAGTCATGCTGTTCGACGAACCGACGTCGGCACTCGACCCGGAGCTGGTCGGCGAAGTGCTCAAGGTGATTCAGGGCCTGGCCGAAGAAGGCCGGACCATGATCATGGTCACCCATGAAATGAGCTTTGCGCGAAAGGTCTCGAGCCAGGTGCTGTTCCTGCATCAGGGGCTGGTGGAAGAAGAAGGCGTACCCGAAGAAGTGCTGGGCAATCCGAAAAGCGAACGCCTGAAGCAATTCCTCAGCGGCAATCTCAAGTAAAACTATTGCCCGGCCGGCGCGGTCATTGAAGGAACACCTTCAGAGCACACGTCGCCGGCATGGGCACTTCCACCGACTTCGCCAAATACTGGTTCAGCGCCCGCGACTGGAAGCCTTTCGCCTTTCAAAAACAGGTGTGGGCCGCGGTAAAGCGTGGCGAATCCGGCCTGCTGCACGCCAGCACCGGCGCCGGTAAAACCTACGCGGTGTGGTTTGCCGCGCTCAATCGGTTTGCCCGCTCCAGGTCTGTTGCTGAAACCACCCGTAAACGCAAACCGCCCGCCGAACCGCTGACAGTCTTGTGGATCACCCCCATGCGCGCGCTGGCTGCCGACACCGCGCGCGCCCTGCAAGCGCCGCTGGACGATCTGCAGATTCCCTGGAGCGTCGGCCTGCGCACTGGCGACACCGGCAGCAGCGAACGCGCCCGGCAGAACCGGCGCCTGCCCACCACGCTGATCACCACCCCGGAAAGCCTGACCCTGATGCTCGCCCGGGCCGACGCGCAAACGGCGCTGTCGACGCTGCGTATGGTCGTGGTGGATGAGTGGCACGAATTGCTCGGCAACAAGCGCGGCGTGCAATTGCAACTGGCCCTCGCCCGGCTACGGCGCTGGCAGCCGGGGCTGATCGTCTGGGGCGTTTCCGCGACGCTCGGCAATCAGTCCCACGCCGAACAGGTGCTGATCCCACAGGGCGGCGGCGTGAGTATTCAGGGGCAAAGCGAAAAGTCGCTCAAGGTCGATACCCTGCTCCCACCGGCCATCGAACGATTTCCCTGGGCCGGGCATATCGGCTTGAAGATGTTGCCGCAGGTGGTCGCCGAACTGGACGTCTGCGCCAGCAGCCTGGTGTTCACCAACACCCGGGCGCAATCGGAAATCTGGTATCAGGCCTTGCTGGAAGCGCGGCCGGACTGGGCCGGTTTGATTGCCCTGCACCACAGCTCTCTGTCCCGCGACACCCGCGACTGGGTCGAGCAGGCGCTGAAGAACGGTCAACTCAAAGCTGTGGTCTGCACCTCAAGCCTGGATCTGGGGGTGGATTTCCTCCCGGTGGAGCGTGTACTGCAGATCGGCTCGGCCAAAGGCGTGGCACGACTGATGCAGCGTGCCGGGCGTTCGGGCCATGCGCCCGGTAGAACGTCGCGGGTCACCCTGGTGCCGACCCACAGCCTGGAGCTGATCGAAGCTGCGGCCGCTGGCGATGCCGTGGCACAGCGGCGGATCGAACCGCGACTGTCCCCGCACAAACCGCTGGATGTGCTGGTGCAGCATCTGGTCAGCATGGCCCTGGGCGGTGGCTTTGTTCCCGATGAGCTGTACGAAGAAGTCCGTGGTGCCTGGGCCTATCGCGACCTGACACCAGCAGACTGGGCCTGGGCGCTGGCGTTCGTACGCCACGGCGGGATGTCGCTGACGGCGTACCCGGATTACCGCCGGGTCGAGCCGGATGAGCACGGGATCTGGCGCGTTCCCGATGCGCGACTGGCGCGCCGCCATCGGATGAGCATCGGCACCATCGTCAGCGATGCCAGCATTCACCTGAAATTCTGGAGCAAGGGCGGTGGCGGCAAACAACTGGGCAGCGTGGAAGAAAGCTTCATCGCACGCCTGAAACCCGGTGATGGTTTTCTGTTCGCCGGGCGCTTGCTGGAACTGGTGCGGGTGGAAAACATGACCGCCTACGTCAAACGCAGCACCGCAAAAAAAGCCGCCGTACCGCGCTGGAATGGCGGGCGCATGCCGCTCTCCAATGAATTGGCCGAAGCCGTGGTCAGCCGCTTCAGCGCGGCGGCACACGGTGAGTTTGCCGGCCCGGAAATGCACGCCTTGCGCCCGCTGCTGGAAACACAGATGCGCTGGTCGGGCCTGCCGACAGACAACAACCTACTGGCCGAAGTGCTGAAATCCCGCGAAGGCTGGCACCTTTTCCTCTACCCGTTTGCCGGACGCCAGGTGCATCTGGGGCTGGCCAGCCTGCTGGCGTGGCGGGTCAGTCAGCGCTTGCCTGTGACCTTCTCGATTGCGGTCAACGATTACGGACTGGAACTGCTCAGCGCCACGCCCGTTGACTGGTCTGTACAGCTGGATGATGCCCTGCTCAGTCCCGAGGATTTATTGCGCGATGTACTCGCCAGCCTCAACGCGGGCGAACTGGCGCTGCGCAGGTTTCGGGAAATTGCGCGGATTGCCGGCCTGGTGTTCGCCGGCTACCCCGGTGCGCCGAAAAGCACCCGTCAGGTGCAGGCCTCCAGTGGGCTGTTTTTTGAAGTGTTCAAACAATACGACGCCGACAACCTGCTACTGGCCCAGGCCGGGGAAGAAGTCCTGCGGGAAGAACTGGATATACGACGACTGGAACAGACACTGGAGCGAATCAACCGGATGAAACTGGACATGCACCTGATCAAACGTCCGACACCGCTCGGCTTTCCATTGCTGGTGGAGCGCATGCGCGAAAGCATGAGTTCGGAAAAACTTGCCGACCGGATCCGGCGCATGGTCGGCGATCTGGAGAAAACCGCCGACACAGGCCGATCCTGATGAACGCGCCCTACCCCGTGCGTCTGGCAGGCGAAGAACTCTGGTTGCTGCCGGAAAAGGCGCTGTACTGGCCGGCGCAACAGGCGCTGCTGATTGCCGACGTGCATTTCGGCAAGGCGGCCGCTTATCGTCGACTTGGCCAACCGGTGCCGCAGGGCACTACGACGAGCAATATCGCAGTGATCGAGCAATTGCTGGCGAAGCTGCCGTGTCGGCAACTGATCTTTCTGGGGGACTTTCTGCACGGACCTGGCTCCCACGCCCCCGACACGTTGCAGGCTTTGGCGCAGTGGCGGGCGCGTCATGCCGACCTGCCGATGACGCTGATTCGCGGCAATCACGACAAGCGGGCGGGCGATCCGCCGCTAGCGCTGAACATCCGGGTGGTGCCAGAGCCGTTGCTGCTAGGGCCCTTCGCGTTGCAACACGAGCCGGATCCGCACCCTGAGCGGCACGTCCTCGCAGGGCACGTACACCCGGTTTATCGATTGATCGGCAAGGGGCGTCAGCGTTTGCGGCTGGCGTGTTTCAGGCTAGGAGAACGCATCAGCCTGCTGCCGGCCTTCGGCGCCTTTACCGGAGGTTACCCGGTGGAGAAGGAAGACAGCTGTCGGATCTTTGTCATTGGCGACAACGAAATATGGCCCGTCGGCTGAAGTCCTGTTCAGGATTCAGCCGACGGGCCATGCATTCAATCAAGCGACGGGCGCGGGTGGCGGTTTGTCCGGCAACGTCGGTTCGCCGGGCTCGGTCGGTTCTTCGTTGGGGGTATCGGGATCGGGCTGGTGAGGGATTCCGCCGGCCGTGGTGATGGGTGGGTGTGCCAGCAACGACCAGGCCATTACGCCAACCTGATTGGGCTCGAGCCTTGCCAGTTCGGCAGTGATTTGCGGATCGATCTTCATGGAGCACTCCTCGGCGAAGGCCCGTCCCGCTGTTCGCGAAACGGGCAGTACACCTCATAGAGTGTCTACCCGCCGAAGAATTCCCGGTAACTGCCGGATGGACGGATCAGGTACGCGGCAGGGTCACGCCACGCTGGCCCTGGTACTTGCCGGCGCGATCCTTGTAGGAGACTTCGCATTCCTCGTCGGATTCGAGGAACAGCATCTGCGCCACGCCTTCGTTGGCGTAGATCTTCGCCGGCAGGTTGGTAGTGTTGGAGAACTCCAGGGTCACCTGGCCTTCCCACTCGGGCTCGAGCGGGGTGACGTTGACGATGATGCCGCAACGGGCGTAAGTGCTCTTGCCCAGGCAGATGGTCAGGACGTTGCGTGGAATACGGAAGTATTCAACGGTCGTGGCCAGGGCGAAGGAGTTCGGCGGAATGATGCAGACATCGCTGTGGACGTCGACAAAACTGCCGGCGTCGAAGTTTTTCGGATCGACGATGGCCGAATTGATGTTGGTGAACACCTTGAAATGATTGGTGCAACGCACATCGTAGCCGTAGCTCGACACACCGTAGGAGATCACACGGCTGTCGTCGCTGCCACGTACCTGGCGCTCGACGAACGGCTCGATCATGCCGTGTTCCTGCGCCATGCGGCGAATCCACTTGTCCGATTTGATGCTCATGGCGGGTGTCCTGAATAGCGAGGTGGAAAAAATCTGTCCGGCATCTTACCGGGCGCGCCGCCGGGTTCAAAGTCCGCGCTGCAAATCTCGGCGAACGTGCAGGAATTACGCGGCCTGGCGACGAACCGTCACACCGTCGATCCCTAAAACAGAGAAACCTTCGCAAGAAGCATTGGCACGTTCCGGAAAAAGGGTTAAGGTGGCGCCACTGTGCTGCTTGTGTCACTGAGAATCTCTACACGATATGTTGAATTTCGATCCAACCATCTACAAGAATTTTTCCTGCTCTTTGCACTCAGTCTCGGCCAGGGTTCTTCCTGAGTCGCAGTTATCTTTGTTCAAGGAGTTACACCATGTCTAATCGCCAAACCGGTACCGTTAAGTGGTTCAACGATGAAAAAGGCTTCGGCTTCATCACCCCACAATCCGGTGACGACCTGTTCGTTCACTTCAAAGCTATCCAATCCGACGGCTTCAAAAGCCTGAAAGAAGGCCAACAGGTTTCTTTCATCGCTACCCGCGGTCAGAAAGGCATGCAAGCTGAAGAAGTACAAGTTATCTAACTTGTAGCTTCTTTAGAAAAAGGCCCCGCCCTCAAAAGCGGGGCTTTTTTGTGGGCGTTGTCTCGTCCTGAATAAGGTTTACACCTTCTGGCTTCTTATCAGGAGGGTGCAATGGATTCGGGCGCAAAACGCAGTCAACGCGATTACACGCTGACTT